>JAOTTJ010000121.1 GCA_029864465.1 Gammaproteobacteria bacterium
GCTCGTCATGCTCGCCGGGGCTACCTCTCTGATCGCGATGCGGCCTTTCTACGGCGAGCGTTTGGGCGAGGTGCTGTTCAACGGTCTCAGGTTCGATGCCGCTCAGCTGCACGACAAAGAATACTTGCTGCAGACGTTCGTCGACGCCATCGGCAGTGGGTTGGCGCTGTTGGCGCCACTGCTCGTTACCGTCGTCGTCGCCGGCGTCGGGGGCGCGCTGGCTTTCGGCGGATGGACGTTCAGCGCGCAACCGCTCGTACCGAAGTTGGAGAAGCTCGACCCGATCGCAGGGCTGAAACGGGTCTTTGGCTGGAATGGTTTGCTAGAGCTGGCGAAGGCGCTCGCGAAATTCGTGCTCGTCGCCGCGTTCGCCATCGTGCTGCTCTGGGTACTGGCGGACGATTTCGTCGGTCTGGGGCGCCTGCCTGTCGACATCGCGCTGTCCCGAGCCGGATACCTGACCGCATTGAGCTTTCTGGGGCTGTCCGCAACATTGCTCATTATCGCGGGCATCGACGTGCCGGCGCAGTGGTGGCAATTTCAGCGGCGCATGCGAATGACCCGTCAGGAGCTCAAGGAGGAGTTCAAAGAGACGGAAGGCAGGCCCGAGGTGCGCTCGCGGATTCGCGCCGCGCAGCAGGAACTTTCGACACGGCGCATGATGGAAGAGGTTAGTAGAGCTGACGTCGTTGCGACAAATCCAACGCATTACGCGGTCGCGCTACGTTACGACGCATCGCGGATGCGCGCGCCGCGAGTCGTTGCGAAGGGTGCGGATCTCATCGCGTTGAGTATTCGTAACGTTGCCAAGGCAAATGGCGTGCCGCTGTTCGAGCATCCGCTGCTTACGCGGGCGCTGTACTACACAACCGCGATCGGTATGGAGATTCCGCCGCGTCTCTACATGGCGGTCGCCCAGGTTCTGACCTACGTGTACCAGCTGCGCGACGGCGGAGGCGCGGGCCCGCAGGCGCCTCGTAGGCCAGATATCGAGATCGAGCCCGACGTGTTCACGGATCCGTCGGCAGCTCGAGGAGAGGGTGAAGCGTGAGCGAGCTAATCCTGGCCCGACTCGGTGATTTCAATCGTCTAGGCCTCGGCGTGCCGCTGCTCGTTATGGCGCTGCTGGCGATGATCATTCTGCCGTTGCCACCGTTTGCGCTCGATGCCTTCTTTACGTTCAACATCACGTTGTCGCTGATCATCGTGCTCGCTGTCGTCTATATACCCCGGCCGCTCGACTTCGCCGTATTCCCGACCGTGTTGCTCGCGGTAACGCTTTTGCGACTCGCACTCAATGTTGCCTCGACTCGCGTTGTGCTGCTCGAGGGTCATACGGGTCCGGACGCAGCCGGAAAAGTCATCGAGGCGTTTGGCGCCGTCGTAGTCGGCGGCAACTACGCTGTCGGCTTGATTGTGTTTTTCATCCTCGTCGTCATCAATTTCGTGGTCGTGACAAAGGGTGCGGCACGTGTATCGGAAGTCACGGCGCGCTTCACGTTGGATGCGATGCCGGGTAAGCAGATGGCGATCGATGCCGACCTCAACGCCGGTGTAGTCACACAGGAAGAGGCATCGAGGCGGCGCAACGAGGTTCGCGAGGAAGCCGATTTCTATGGCGCGATGGATGGTACGAGCAAGTTCGTTCGCGGCGATGCCATCGCCGGTATTCTGATCCTCTTGCTCAACGTCATCGGCGGGTTGTTCGTCGGCGTCCTACAGCACGATCTTTCCTTTGCCGATGCGGGGCGCTTGTACACACTGCTGACGATTGGCGACGGGCTCGTCGCACAAATACCCTCGCTGCTGCTCTCGACCTCCGTTGCGATCATCGTCACACGCATGTCGCGGGCACAGGCACTGACCGAGCAGGTCATTGCGCAAGTGTTCTTCAGTCCGCGGATTCTGACGACCGCCGGCTCCGTGCTCGCGCTGCTCGGCCTGTTGCCGGGAATGCCTAACATCGCCTTCCTTGGCCTGGCCGGGGCTGCACTCTATGCGGGCTATCACTTGCAGCGACGCGAGGCAGCTGCGCCCGTCTCGGCGCCTGTGCCCGAGCCGGCACCGGCCACCGAGAGGGCCGAGCTGACTTGGGATGATCTGGCGGCGGTCGATCTCATCGGCCTCGAAGTCGGCTACCGCCTCATACCGCTCGTCGACCGCAATCAGAACGGACCGCTGCTCGGCCGAATCAAGGGCGTGCGGCGCAAGCTCTCGGAGGATCTCGGTTTTTTGATCCAGCCTGTGCACATCCGTGACAACCTCGAGCTTCGACCGAGCTGCTATCGCATATCCGTACTCGGTGTGCCGCTCGGCGAAGGTGAGATCCAGGTTGATCGCGAGCTCGCCATCAATCCCGGACACGTGTCGGCAACGTTGACGGGCACGCGCACGACGGACCCTGCATTTGGGCTCGAGGCTTACTGGATCGAGCCTGCTGCGCGCGAGCATGCGCAGCAGCTCGGATTTACCGTAGTCGATCCGAGCACGGTCGTGGCGACGCATATCAGTGAGTTGCTCAAGCGCAATGCGCACAAGTTACTCGGGCACGAAGAGGTTCAGGAATTGCTCGACCGGCTTGCCGCCAAGGCGCCCAAACTCGTTGAAAATCTTACGCCTAATGCGTTACCACTGAGCACGGTCGTACAAGTCATTCGGGAGCTTCTCGCCGAGAAGGTGCCGGCTCGAAATATTCGCACGATTGCGGAGACGTTGACGGAGCAGGCCGTGCGCACGCAAAGCGTCCCTGCGTTGGTCGCTTGTGTGCGTGAAGCGCTAGCCAGCGACATCGCGCAAAGCATCTTCGGCCTCAGTGAAGAGCTCGCAGTCATCACGCTCGAACCGTCACTCGAGCAGCTGCTCGGCGAGAGCGTCGAGCGCGCCGGGGAGGGAACGCCTACTTTCGAGCCCGGACTCATGGACAAGGTTCACGAGGCGCTGACGCAGATCGCACGACGTCAGGAAACGGCAGGCGCTCCGTTCGTGCTCATCGTCAATACGAAGCTGCGGCCGTGGCTGGCTCGGCTGACCCGATTTAGTCTGCCCGACCTGAATGTGCTTGCGTACGGCGAGATTCCACAGGACAAATCGCTGCGTGTCGTCGCATCCGTGGGCGACAATTAGTGTGAGGAGACCGATATGAACATCAAGCGCGTCGTCGCTGGGGATATGCGCAGCGCCTTGCGTCTAGTTCGGGAAACCTTGGGTCCCGATGCCGTGATCTTGTCGAACCGTCAGACACAAGAGGGCGTCGAGGTCATCGCCGCTATCGATTTCGACGAACGATTGTTCACGCAAAACGAGTCGCGGTTCGACGTCGTCGACATCGGTGGTGCTGATTCCGTGGCCGAAGCGGAGCCGCAGACCGCGGCAGAGGCTCAACCCACCGAGTACGAGCGTATCGTTCAAGAGCTACAGGAGCGCGCACCGTTGATCGAGTCCGTGCACGAATCCCGTCCGAGGCGGGGTCCGGCCAAGGAAAGCGACGATACGGTTTCCACCGAGCTCAAGGATCTGCGGCAGCTTCTGGAGACACAGCTGGCGAGCCTTGCATGGAACGATCTCAACAGAAGGAAGCCCGTGCGCGCGCGGGTGCTGCGCCAGTTCGCCAAGCTTCGCATCGACCCGGATCTCGCCCAGGAGCTCGCCGATGCATTGCCGACGGGCAACGGCAAGCCGGATGACTGGCGAGTGCCGTTTCGAATGCTGACGCAGCGAATTCCCGTCGCCCAGCGGGAGCTCGTGGAGGCTGGACGGGTATTTGCGATCGTCGGCCCGACGGGCGTGGGGAAGACGACGAGCATCGCCAAGATCGCGGCGCGCTTCGTGCTCAAGCACGGCGCTCAGGCTCTCGGGATCGTGAGCACGGACACCTATCGTGTCGGTGCGCGCGAGCAGCTGCTGACGTTTGCGCGGATTCTCGGGGTCCCGCTCAACGTTGCTGAGAGTGCGGACGAGCTGCGTGACGTTCTCGACAGCCTCAAGAGCAAGAAACTCGTCCTCATCGATACCGCTGGTATGAGCCAGCGGGATGTCAGGCTCGCCCAACAGTTCACGACGCTGAAGTTGGCGGGACACACGATCCACCCCGTGCTTGCCGTATCGGCGGCGACCGAGAGGGCGACCCTGACCGAGACCTACGAGGCGTTCAAGGCAGTTGGCCCGAAGGCCCTGATCGTGACAAAGGTTGACGAGGCGACGACACTCGGGCCCGTACTTTCCCTTGCGATTCGCAGCGAGCTGCCGATCGCTTACCTCTCCGACGGACAGCGCGTGCCCGAGGATATACATCTAGCCGGCCCGAAGCGGCTGTGGCTGATGCAGACGGCGATGCAGCTTGCGCGTGAGCGAGGTATGCCGGTGAGCGAGGACGATCTCGCCGATGATTTCGGCACGCTGGAGTTGGCTGCCAATGCGTGAACTCAGCTTAGATCAGGCGGAAGGACTGCGCCGCGCACGCGCTGGGCGCGGAGTCAGTGTCATTGCCGTCACGGGCGGCAAGGGCGGCGTCGGCAAGACGATGACAGCGGTGAATCTCGGGACGGCATTGTGCGAGATGGGTCGCAGGGTCATGCTGCTCGACGCCGATCTCGGCATGGCCAATGTCGATCTCGTTCTCGGTCTGCGTGCGCAGTTCAATCTCGAGCATGTGATCGATGGCGACTGCGAGCTCGAGGACGTCGTTTTGACGGCACCCAGCGGGCTGCAGGTCGTGCCGGCAAGCTCCGGAAGTTTCTCGATGGCGAATCTCGGCATCGCGAGCCAGGTCGGTCTGATACACGCGTTCAGCGACCTCATCCAGCCGCTCGACGTGCTGCTCATCGATACGGCGGCTGGATTGAGCGAGAGCGTTCTGACATTCAGCGGTGCAGCTCAGCGCGTGCTCGTGCTCGTCTGCGACGAGCCTGCTTCGATCACCGATGCCTATGGCCTCATCAAAGTGCTGAGCCGGCGTAAACCGAACACGCAGGTCGACATCATCTCGAACATGACCGAATCGGCCAGCCAGGGACGGGAACTCTACGAGAAGCTCGTGCGAGTGAGTCAGCGGTTTCTCGGCATTAGTCCCCGCTACCTGGGTTGCGTACCCCGCGACGAATATTTGCGCAAGGCCGTGCAGCAGCAGGTCGCCGTTGTTCAGAGCTACCCGAGTAGTCCGTCGGCGCGCGCATTCAAGAAACTCGCCGAGGACGTCGACAAGTGGAGCGGCCGCAACGGTCTCAACGGCGGGCTCGAGTTCTTCGTCGAGCGTCTCGTCGGCGCCGACGCCGCCCGCCAGGAAGACATGTTCCGATGAGCGCAGGTTACGAAAGCCCATCTCCGTTGGATGACGGCGCGTTGAGTGAGCTCGTCACCGAGCACGCCGAGCTCGTCCGGCGCATTGCCTATCACCTTCTCGCTAGATTGCCTTCGCACGTCGAGATCGACGATCTCATCCAAGCTGGAATGCTCGGTTTGCTCAGCGCGGCCGAGAACTTTTCGGCGTCCAAGGGCGCCAACTTCGCGACCTACGCGGGAATCCGAATTCGCGGCGCGATGCTCGACGAGACTCGCAAGATGAGTCATACGCCGCGCTCTACCTTCCGCAACTCAAAGCAAATTTCGGAGGCCATCCAAGGTATCGAGAGAGAGACCGGGCGCGACGCGCGCGATAGCGAGATCGCAGAGCGACTCGGCGTCAGCATGGATGAATTTCATCGCATGCTGGAAAGCGCGGCGTCGACGAAGATGCTCAGTCTCGACGAGTTGACCAGTGAACGGCAAGAAGGGCCGGGTCTCGTTAGCGACGACGAAGCCGGGCCACTTCAGGTTTTGGAAGCGGAGGAATTCCGCCGCGACGTCGTGGCGGCAATCGAGCGCCTTCCCGAGCGCGAGCAGCTCGTGCTCTCGCTGTACTATGAGCAGGAGCTCAATCTTCGCGAGATTGGTGAGATTCTTGGTGTGGGCGAATCTCGAGTCTGTCAGATCCACGCGCAAGCCGTGCTGCGTATCCGGGCACGCGTCGGCGAGTGGCTGGACAGCGACGAACGCTGACTGCAGGAGAGACTGATGGCTGACTTGGATCCGATCAGCACGTTACGGCCGATTCACCCGAACCAGCAGCGCCAGCCGAGGAAGAAGCAGGGTGAGGAGAATCAGTCGAAGGAGCAGCCGCCGCAAAAACCTCGCGAGGAGCCCCGCAGCGATTCCGATCACCAGGTCGACGATTATGCGTGAGATAAGTCCATGATCATGAGCTTCATCGAATCCGATCTGGCTGCTGCGCTGGGCATCGTCCTCGCAGCGGTCGCGGTCTACGAGCTTCTACTGATTTTTCCGATGCGCCTGCGTGTACGGCGCCTGCGTCGAAGGGCGCTGTCTTATGAGCGTGCACTCGATTCCATGCACGATTCCCTGCGGGAGTTCGCTACGCGTCTGGCTGAGGATCGCGAGCGAGGCAGCGCGCGGCTCATTCGCTTGGAGGAGCGCATTGCGCAGCTCAATCTTCGGACCGACGCTCGTCCCTACGAGCAGGCGATTGCACTCGCCGAGCATGGTGCAGAGCAGACGAGCTTGAGCCGGACGCTGGGTCTCACGCAGGGGGAGGCGAAGCTCGTCAGTCTGTTGCACGGCGGTCGTAGCCGGCAGAGCGGCCCCAAACAGGCTTAGCCGTCAGGGCTCGCCGATAGCTTCGGCAGCGTCGCTGGGACCCGCAGCAACTTCGACCCAGCTCTCGTGACGCTCCTGCGTGGGCAGTAACGTAATGTCGATACGCCGGTTGCGCGCACGGTTTTCGGGATTGTCGTTGTCCGTGCGTGGCTGCGTGTCCGCATGCCCGGTGATCATTATGCGTTGCGGATCGACACCGTTCTCGAGCAGCGCATGAGCAACGGAGGCTGCTCGTGCGGCCGACAGATCCCAGTTCGATCGAAATCGACCGCGTGAGATCGGGACGTTGTCCGTATGTCCGGACACGATAATCGCGTTCGGCAGGTCTGCAACCACGTTGCCGATCGAACCGAGTGCAGGCACGAAATCCGATTGCACGTCGGCTTCTCCGGATGCAAACGAGTCTTGCTCGAGAATCTGAATGACGACGTCAGCGTCATCCTCGCGCACCAGCAAATTGCCGTTGGCGATCTCGTCCTCGAGCTTCTGACGCAGTGCCTCGGCAAGCTCTCGGGCCATCCGCTCCTGGCGCTCGAGCTCCTCGAGCTCCTTGATGCGCTCGGCGCTGCCGACATCGAGCGTATTCATATTCGAGTTGATCGTGAACTGACGGACTGTGTTGACGGCCGTTGGCTCGGGCCTGCCGGGACTGAATTCCCGGGCAATGATGCTGGTGCCGCGCGGCATCGTTTTGACTTCGATTTCGTTTTGCACGCCGAATGCGTTCTGTACCGATCCGGCGAGCTCTTTGAACTTGGCGACATCCATCTCGGAGAAAGACAGCATCAGGACGTAGAAACACATGAGCAGCGTCATGAGATCGGCGAAGGTCATGACCCAGCCGGGCAAACCTGCGGCTTCGGCTTCTGCTGGAACTGCGGACATCGTAATTCGTTAGTCGCCGCGCGTTAGGCGGCTTCACGTTCCTCGTTGACGCGCTTACTCTTCGGCAGGTAGGTCGTGAGCATGTCCTGGATGACACGCGGGTTGCGGCCGTCCTGGATACCGAGAATCGCGTCCACGATCAGCGACTTCGCGAGCCGTTCCTCGGTGCTTCGGAGCGCGAGCTTGTCGGCGATGGGCAGCGCGATCATATTCGCGATCATCGCGCCGTAGAGCGTGGTCAGCAGGGCGACCGCCATCGACGGGCCGATCTGCTTGGGGTCGTCCATGACCGTCAGCATCTGCACGAGACCGATGAGCGTGCCGATCATGCCCATGGCCGGTGCGACGTCGCCAATTGCTTTGAAGATGGCCTGTCCGTCGCGATGCCGGCTGACGGTCAGGTCGACCTCTCTGGTGAGCACGGATTTAACGACATCCTGGTCGTGACCGTCGACAACGAGGTTGATGCCCTTTTTGAAAAATTCGTCCGGAACCTCGGCCTCCTCGAGCGCGAGCAAGCCGTTCGACCGCGCCTCGTTGGCGAGCTCGACGGATTTGTCGATCAGGACACTGGGCTCGGGGAGTTTGTAGATGAACGCTTTGAGCGCTACGCGGGCGGCGCTGAGAAACTGCCCAAGACTGAATTTCATCAGCGTTACGAGTAACGTGCCGACGACGACGATGACGAGTGATGGTGCGTTGACGAACGCGCTCGGCGAGCCGCCCATTCCGATCGCTACACCGACGGTGAGAAGTGCCCCGACCAGGCCGATGAGGGTCGCCAGATCCACGAATATTCCTTATTCCGCCAAGTTGTCCTTAACCGTACCGGCAGCGAGCGTCCTCGCCGAGCAGCGTGGTTGAATGAATTGTCGGCATGCGGCGCCGTTTCTTTAGTGCCAAGCGGGGCAGCATGCGGACCGGCGTCACAGTTCCCGCCGTTGTCGAATCGTAGGCACCGATTATGTAAAGAAACTCCGCTGCGCGGGGGGTTGCGGGACTCAAGACCGCGGCGAAACGGCCGACATA
>JAOTTJ010000474.1 GCA_029864465.1 Gammaproteobacteria bacterium
GGGCGAAATCGGTACACCAACAGTGGCCTTATCAGTGATCGCGACAGCGGCCGCGAAGGTCCCTATCGTCGCCTCAGCACCGATCTTCGCCTCGGCACCGATTGCCGCATCGGCTTGCGCCTCGGCATCGGCACCGGCGGGAATCGCTTCGACCCCGAGGCCTAGGATCGTTCGATCCACAACGTGAGCGAGCAATTCGAGATTCGTATCTACATTCGTTAGCTTCGGATAAAAGGTCTCGTCGAGAACGAGCGTTACGGGCGCGGCCGAGACGCTGAGCCGTGGATTTGCGCGTAGATTGTCGAAGCCGAACCGGATCTCTGCCTCTTGCAGCGCGACGTCCGTGCAACGTTGAATGTCGGCTGAGCTCCTGTTCGGGTCGTCGATCGGCTCACCGTCCACGGTGATACGCATGAGGTTCAGCGCGAACGGGTTCTCCGGCGCCAGCTCCCTCGACAAAGGCGTGATATCGACGCCCTCGTAGTCATCGAGCACGGCGAGCTCGTCGTATACGACCTGCACTACGACATGAGACGTCTCGCCCTGAGTGAAGCCGGCGTTTACAACATCACTGGAATGCACATAACCGCGCCCCTCGAACTCGACCTGCTCGCCAGTGAGGCCCATTTCCTGCGCGACGAGGTCCATCGTCCGACGCGCGCGCGCCGCCGACAGGCCGATGTCATCGCCGTAGACCATGGCAGTGCGACGATCGAGGCGCTCGTTTTGTGTATACCCGACGAACCGTAAGCGTGGTCTGGTCTTGTCCGCAACATCGTTCAGAGCGCGTCCCAGATTCGCGATCAGGCCCGACGGCAGCAGCGGCTGGCCTTGCTCCAAACCAACTGGCTCGAGATCACCCCAAGCGGGGTCGTAAACTCGTGTTACGAGCTGGGCACCTGGATCCGCGGGACATATCTGTGGCTCGTCCGGCAGCTCCTGCAGCGGATCGTCGTACCAGAACTCGACTTCGACACGGCGATTGAGGCGCTGTCCTTGCTCTGTCTCGTTTGATCCGAGGGGCCGCTCCGATCCGCGGCCGTCGCTGTCGACTGCCGCCGTTGCCAAACCGAGCGCATCCTGGACGGAGAGCGCCACGCGTCGCGACCTCGCTCGCGACAGACCGAGATGATCACCGTAGATGCGTTCATCCCTGCCAGTCAACGGCACCGTATCCGTGAAGCCGATGAACTTCACGACGACGTTCTGCTTGTCGGAAAGATTGTCGAGCGCCTGGCGCACGCGTTCGACGAAGATGTCGGAAACCTCGATTGCTTCGGCGCTATAGTGCAGCGGCGCAATGAGATTCTGTACGCGCGCGCGATGCGCGTGCCCTTCGATATAGGTCAGCTTGCAGACCGTCTCCATGCGGCAGACCTTCAGACGTTTTATCTCCTGCTCTACAAGGAACTCCTCGAGCGAGACCCCATCCCTGACTTCGTCGTACCAGACCTCGACTTCGACACGGCGGTTCAGTGCTCGCCCCTCGACTGTCTCGTTCGATGCGACGGGCTGCGTATCACCGGCCCAGGCGTACGACACCGAGTCCGCTGGCAGCGCGAGTGTCGTCTGGAGGAGTTCCGCTACCTCTCCCGCACGTTCGCGCGACAGGCCCTCGTTGTCTCCAAATACGGCAACGAGCGCCGCAGATAACGGTTGATTGTCGGCGTGACCGACAAGATGCAAGCGCACGTTCCTGCGATCTTGCATGCGCGCGAGAATGCTGCGCAGCTCTGCGACCGTATTATCGGGAATATCTGCTATACCGGATTCGAATCGAATCGGCGCCACGAGGTTCGCCAGCTTGATCGTCTCGAGCTCCTCGGACTCGACCTCACGCGTCTCGAGAATATCGCCTCGCTCCGCGCCGAGCAGGTCCGGATCGTGGACCCACTCCATGACCGGCTCGTCGGTGGATAGATGGCGCTCGACGGCTTCGCCGATTGGCGGCTCGAGAAGAATCTGCGCCTGCGCCGCAGCCGAGGCGAAGATCGCGCTCGCCAGCAGATAGCGTTTATGGGTCATTGGCCCTCCTCCGCTGGCCTCGGCCGCTCCGGCGGCTCACCTCGTCTCCAGAACACTTCAGGCTCGATGACAAGCTCGTAGCCGTACTCGAGCGGATCCCAGCGTGACAATATTTCTGCCCGCAACGCCTCGACACGGTCGTCGACGAGCTG
>JAOTTJ010000122.1 GCA_029864465.1 Gammaproteobacteria bacterium
GCTGGGCCTCGGAGAACTGCCCATTGACGGGAAACGTTCTAGTGATGTCGGATGCGTAGAGCTCGTACTCGCAACCGGCGTCGATGAGCACGAGATCACCATCCTCGAGCACGGCGCGGTTGGTCGTGTAGTGAAGCACGCAGGCGTTCTCACCACTGGCGACGATCGGCTCGTACGAGCAGCGGGCGCCATTGCGCGCAAATTCGTGCTGAAACTCCGCCTCGAGCTCGTATTCGTAGATTCCGGGCTTGCACACGCGCAACGCGCGCTTGTGGGCGCTCACGGCAATACGCGCTGCGCGTTTCATCGCGCTGATCTCGCGCCGGCTCTTGAACAGCCGCATCTCGTGCAGGATGTGATCCAGATCGATGAGCTCGTTGGGCGCATGGCCGCGCTGACGGCGCGCGTGCAACGTCTGCATCCAACCAAGGAGCCGCTGGTCGAATTCGGCGGATATACCCATCGAGTAATACACGCGGTCGCTGCGCTCGATGAGCCCGGGAAGGATGTCCTCTATATCGGAAATGGGAAATGCATCGTCCGCGCCGTACTGCTCGACGAGACCCTCGGGCCCGACGCGGTGTCCGTCCCAGAGCTCCTTGAGTGGATCGCGCTCGCGGCAGAACATCACGTACTCGCCCTGCGGCCTACCCGGCATGAGCACGGCTACGGCCTCAGGCTCATCGAAGCCCGTCAGGTAGAAGAAGTCACTGTCAGGACGGTAGCTATATAAGGTGTCGCGGCTGCGCGTGCGCTGCGGGGACGCCGGGAGCACGGCAATCCCATTGCGGCCAACGAGCTCCATGAGGTGCCGGCGACGGCGCGCGAACTCCTGAACGTGCATCAGTGGGTTATCTCGAATTCAGCTCGAGCGCCACCGGGCATCTGGCGCCGCTGCAGCACCTCGAATACGAGCTGTGCACCGACGCGCACATACTCTTGAACTTCGAGCAGATCGAAATCGGCGCGATCGGCGTCCGCGAGATCTTCGGAGCCCGCGTGCGCGCGACTGATCTCGACGAAGTCCGTGATGATCTCGGCAAGCTTAGCGCTCCGACCGCCGTCATTATCCCCGGCGTCGAGATCCTCGGCTTGGATTCCGCCCAGACCGAGTCCTGTGAGGAACCCCTGACACCAGAGCGCCAACGCCGTGACGCGTTCGACCAGGTCGGCCTCGGCCGGAGGTAGCAGCGGCTCGAACGCGAAATCCGGATTGCTCAACAGTCGCCACGTTTCCGCTTCGGCGTCGTGCAGCTGATCACGCGCGGAATCAGCGTCGGCAGCTAGAGCTGTGTGGCTACCATCGGAGTGACGTATCCACGCGGCTGCAGCACCCGGTCCGCTCGAGCAGAGCAGCCCGCAGATGCCACCATGAAACTCGGCAACCTCCACGCCGAGCCCGAGCACGTCGATGGCAGCAGCGATCTTCAGGTCATCCAGCGACGAGCTAGTCACCGCAACGTGTTCCTCCATAACATTCGGCATTGGTAAATCCGGCACTCATGCTAACACTCAGCTGCGGATTGTTGACCCCTGAAGGGCCGCGGGCCTATAGTCTGCTGCCATGAGCGCCGACGACGCGAACCAACGTTTCGACCTCGAGCTGCAACGCCTCGAGAAGCGCCTCGATGAGCTCGTGATCATCTGCCAACAGCTCCAGGAAGAGAACAAATCCTTGAAACAGCGCCAGGACTCGCTCATCGAGGATCGCGCGACCCTGCTACAGAAGAACGAGCAGGTGCGCGGCCGCGTCGAGGCGATGATCAACCGGCTCAAGGCAATGGAGCAGACCCAATGAGCGAAACCTACGCGCATGTCAGCATCCGGATCCTGGGTAAGGAGTATCAGGTTGCCTGCCCGATCGAAGAGAAATCGGCCCTGCTGGCGTCGGCGGAGCTGTTGAATGAAAAAATGCAGGACATCCGAAGCACCGGCAAAGTCCTGGGACTGGATCGCGTTGCCGTCATGGCAGCCTTGAACCTCGCCAACGAGCTCATCAAGCGCAACGACGAGGATCGGCAGCTCAAGGATATTTTCGACCTCCGAATTAAGGCAATGCGGGAGCGCCTCGACTCCGCGCTCGGGCCTGGCCAACAGTTGAGCCTTTAGGGCGACCGGTTTTGGCGTTCCCTGCGGTGTTCGATGCAGATTGGATAGTCTTTCGACCCTAAATCTTGACCTCGGGGTTGTGCCCTGTCGGTGGCGTTGTGCAGATCCGGTCCAGCCGGGAAGCCTGCAACCATCACGGCTTACCCCACCTTTTGCTCTGGTTCGAGAGCAACCAACTGCAACGGCACATGCGGGGAACGTCATTCCCTTTCAAACGGCACCGACGCTGATCCCCTTTGACAACGACCACGCCGACAAACGACTGCACTCGCAAAACGGCTCGGCGCGAGCTTCGAGCGCGACGCAGAACACTCAAGCGACCTGAGCGGCGTGCTGCTCAGCGCGCCATTGTGCGCAATCTGCTGCGCACGCGCGCCTATCAACGCGCGCGCGCTATCGCCGTTTATTTCGGTATCGACGGCGAGATCGATCTGAGCTCCGTCATCGAACATGCGCGGTCCAGCGGCAAATCAGTCTACGCGCCCGTACTCGCGCGAAACGGCCTGCGCTTCGTCGAAATCGGAAATCGCAAGCTTTTGCGGCGAAACCGTTTCGGCATTCCGGAACCCGAGAACGGCGGACGCATAGACCCGCGCCGACTCGATGTCGTACTGACACCGCTCGTAGCGTTCGATGCCCGCGGCAACCGACTCGGCATGGGCAAGGGCTATTACGATCGCAGCTTCGGTTTTTTGAGACTGCGCACGCGCTGGCGCAAACCCAAACTCATCGGAATTGGCTTCGATTTTCAGAAAATCGATCGACTGGTACCGCAAACTTGGGACGTACCGCTGTGGGGTGCAGTCACAAACAGGGGCGTCGACTACTTCGAGGACACAACGACCAATGAATTACTGGCTCCTGAAATCTGAACCATCTGAATTCAGCATCGACGATCTCGAGGCAAGCCCGAACCATCAGACCTGCTGGGATGGCGTGCGCAACTATCAAGCGCGCAATTTCATGCGCGACGCCATGGCAGATGGCGATCTGGCGTTTTTTTATCACTCCAACTGCGCTGAGCCCGGCATTGCTGGAATCGCGCGCGTCGTCTCGGCTGCGTACCCGGATCATACGGCCTTCGATCCGACCGACAAGCATTTCGATGCGGCAAGCGACCCGGACAATCCGCGCTGGTATATGGTCGACGTGCGGTATGAGCGCAAGCTCCTACGACCGATTTCGCTCAAAGAAATGAAGCAATACAAAGACAATGCGCTTCAGGAGCTTGCGCTTTTGCGTCGCGGCAACAGGCTTTCAGTCATGCCGGTTACTGCCGAGCAATGGAATTTTGTTGTTGGACTAGAACAACGCAAACCGGTTGCTTGAATTCGATTAACGCACTGCGATGACACAACATTCGCGTCAGAGTGTGGATCCCATCACATTCGGCAACTAGCATTCGCGAAAATGAGAAGTGCAAAAAAGTGCAACTTGCTGGAAATTTCGTTGCGTTTATATATACTCAACGCCGGTTAACGCCGACACGGAGACTACCCATGGCTAAGAAACCTGCTTCCAAGAAGCGTGCAAGTAAGAAAAAGGCTGCTAAGCGCAAGACAGCAAAGCGCAAGGTTGCTAAGCGTACGACGAAGAAAAAAGCTGCTAAGAAAAAAGTAGCTCGTAAGAAGACAGCGAAGAAAAAGGCTAAGAAGAAAGCTAAGAAGAAGGTCGCTAAGAAGCGCAAGGTCAAAAAGAAGGCCGCTAAGCGCAAGACCAAAAAGAAGGCTAAGAAAAAGGCCAAGAAGAAGGTCGCCAAGCGCAAGACGAAGAAAAAGGCTGCCAAGCGCAAAGCCAAGAAGAGAGTTAGCAAGAAAAAGTAACCTCTTCAATGTCTTATACGAGCCACTAGGCTCTGACACGAATAAAGTGCCCGCTATATGCGGGCACTTTTTTTGGAGACGGCACAATGAATCAAGACGAAAAGAAGCGTTTGGCGGCCGAGGCCGCACTTCCCTATATCGAGGACGGGATGGCCCTGGGGGTAGGAACGGGCAGCACAGTGGATTTCTTCATCGCGGCACTCGCCGAACACGCCCCGCGGCTCAGAGCCGTCGCCTCGAGCTCCAACGCATCTACTGAAAAACTTCAGGCCCTGAGAATAGAGGTATCGGACCTAAATTCGACCGGAGATCTGGATCTCTATGTCGACGGCGCCGACGAAGCCACCCGCCATCTGCATCTGATCAAGGGTGGTGGCGGCGCATTGACGCGGGAAAAAGTTCTCGCGGGAGCCGCGCGACGCTTTATCTGCATCGTAGACGAATCCAAGCTTGTCGGGGTTCTTGGCGAATTTCCGCTACCGATCGAGGTCATTCCGCTGGCTCGGTCCTATGTCGCCCGGCAAATCGTCAAGGCCGGCGGCCAACCTATTTGGCGCGAAGGCGTCGTCACCGACAACGGCAATCACATCATCGACGTCCATAACCTCACGATAGTGGATCCGCCGCAGCTCGAGGCGACGTTGAATCAGATTCCGGGCATAGTGACGGTGGGGCTCTTCGCGCAGCGCGGTGCGGACGTGTTGCTCGTCAGCGGTGACGACGGGCTCACGGTCATCGGCTGAGCCGCCGAGCCGAGCGCGCAGCGTCGGCTCGAGAAATTGGCTGGGGGAGAGGGATTCGAACCCCCGCTGGCGGAGTCAGAGTCCGCAGTCCTACCACTAGACGATCCCCCAGTCGCAGGTCCAGCCCGACCATCTTACCCGGACTCCGAAGAATGGCGAAGGGCTAGCCCCGAGATATGTGTACAGAACTTCAGACATGCGCCGGCATACTGCGGGGATCAATGTGCCTGGTGGTTCTCGCGTCTGCAATTGCTCGACGGGATGGCTCGCTGCGCGGCGCTTTGCTCCTCGTCGAGCAATTGCAGATGCGAGAACCCGAGAGGTAGTCGCTACCGCCGGGTCTGAGCTGGTTGCGTGCGGCGCTAAGCTAGACAGCTTCCGTCCAGGGCCTTGCCGATGCGAAGTAAACCGCAGCGACCGCCATGGATGGCGGGAGTGCAGCAATTGCAGGAGCAAATTGCAGCCGAGCGAGCCATGACTTTCGGGAAGGTCCTGCGCGGAAGCGAAAACGGCAGGGATGGAGGCTTTCGTGAATAGCCTGCCCGAGCGGGTGTTCCTCGGGTGAGAGTACCCGGCTAGCGCTTGGAGAACTGTGTCGCCCGCCTCGCCTTGCGCAAACCGACCTTCTTGCGCTCGACCTCGCGCGCATCGCGCGTGACGAACCCGGCCTTGCGCAGCGGCTGCTTCAACGCCTCATCGTAGTCGATCAGCGCCCGCGTGATACCGTGGCGAATCGCGCCAGCCTGGCCGGTCGTGCCACCGCCCTGAACGCTGACCTGAATGTCGAACCGATTCTCGAGCTGCGCGAGCTGCAAAGGCTGACGCACGATCATGCGCGCAGTCTCGCGGCCGAAAAAGGCATCCAACGACCGACCATTGACGTTGATCTCGCCGCCACCGGGACGCAGATACACCCGCGCTGCAGAGGTTTTCCGCCGACCGGTGCCGTAATAAGTTTCCTTCGCCATAACTCTTTTCGTTCCTACAGCTCCAACGGAACTGGCTGTTGTGCCTGATGCGGATGCTCCGGCCCTCGAATGACCTTGAGCTTGCTGAGCATTTGCCGGCCCAGCGGGTTACGCGGCAGCATGCCCTTGACCGCCTGCGTCAGAACGCGCTCCGGAGCCTTGTCCAACACCTGCTCCAGGGACTCGGTCTTGAGGTTGCCCACATAGCCCGTGTGACGGTGGTAAAGCTTGTCCTTGAGCTTGCGTCCAGTGACCCGGATCTTCTCGGCGTTGACCACGACGATATAGTCGCCCGTATCGACGTGAGGCGTGTATTCAGCCTTGTGCTTGCCGCGCAGGCGCCGGGCGATCTCGGTCGCGAGGCGGCCGAGCGTCTTGCCGTCGGCGTCGACGAGATACCAGTCGCGCCGGACTTCAGCCGGCTTAGCTGAGAATGTTTTCATGTGTTGCCCGAGCAGCGGCGCTGCCGCCGACCAAAGAGGCGAAATTCTACGTGCCTCAACGGGTGCTGGCAAGCTGCAGTGGCTCCCCATACGGGCCGGGCTGGACAGTCTATAATCGCCCAATGACGCGAGGCAGCACTTGGTCAGACCGCCTCATCGGGGCCGCCGACGAAGCGTTGCGAGCCGTGACCGGGCCGGCTGGCGCAACCCGGCCCTCTCCGGCAGGCTCCATGGCCGATTCCAATCTCGACCCGCAACAGCGCGCAACCAGCATTGAGCTCATGCGCGTCAACCATGCCGGGGAGATCGCAGCCCAGGCGCTCTACAGCGGCCAGGCTGTGCTCGCCCGAGCCACCGCGACGCGCGAACATCTGCTCCAAGCCGGTCGGGAAGAGCAAGACCACCTCGCCTGGTGCCGGGAGCGACTGGAAGAGCTCGGCGCACGGCCGAGCTTGCTGACACCGGTCTGGTACGCCGGTGCGTTCACGATCGGCCTCATTGCCGGGGCAGCCGGCGATCGCATCAGTCTCGGCTTCATCGCCGAGACCGAAAAACAGGTCGAAGCCCACATTCACGACCATCTCGATCGGCTGCCGCCCGCCGACGAGAAGAGCGCCGCAATCCTCGAGCAGATGGCCAGCGATGAGGCACATCACGGCACGACCGCGCGTCTTGCCGGCGGCGTCGATCTGCCGACGCCGGCACGCTCCCTGATGACCGTCGGGGGCGAAATTTTGCGCCGTGTCGCAGCCAAGGTGTGAACCGCGTCACAACCTGGACCACAACTTCCTTGTCAGTCCTCGATAAATTGATTAAATACGGCATTACGTCAAACAGGAGTGTGGACCCATGGATGAAGTCGTCAGGCCGTTGAGTGATGTTCCCGCGATCAATCGCTTCTTGAGCTACTGTCGCGTCAGAACAATTCCCGCCAAATCGGTAATGATTCACGCTGGCGATTTGCCAGACGTCATGTACTACATCGTTGATGGGTCCGTCGAGGTTATGATCGAGGACGAAGACGGTAACGAGATGGTCCTCGCCTATCTTAATAAGGGGCAGTTCTTCGGTGAGATGGGGCTGTTCTATGAGCAGCCGACGCGCAGCGCCTGGGTGCGCACGCGCACCGAGAGCGAGATCGCCGAAATGACTTATCCGCGGTTCCGGCAGATCGCCTCGGAAAGCCCGGGCCTGATCTTCGAGCTCGCGACTCAGCTTGCCACGCGCCTCGATAGAACAAACCGTAAGTTGGGCGACCTCGCCTTCGTCGACGTGACAGGTCGCGTCGCCCACGCGATCATGGATCTGTGCAACGAGCCAGACGCTATGACGCATCCTGAAGGCATGCAGATCAAAGTATCGCGCCAGGAGCTATCCCGTCTGGTCGGCTGCTCGCGAGAAATGGCCGGTCGCGTGCTCAAAGTGCTCGAGGAACAGGGTCTCGTCAGAGCCAATGGCAAGACGATAGTCGTGTTCAACGCGCGCCGTGAAGCACCGAAGCCGCGCCCTGAGTCGGCATTGCGGCGCCCTGCCTAAAGGCTAGCCCGCGGATCCTATTGGAGCCTTCGCACGGCGCCGGGATCTGCGGGCCAATCAGCTGAAGTTTCGCTGCGCCTTGATCTGATCGTAGGCGGCGCGAATCTCTCGCGTCTTCTGCTCGGCGTTGGCCTTCATCGACTCCGGCAAACCCCGCGAAACGAGTTTGTCCGGATGATGCTGGCTCATGAGCCGACGGTAAGCGAGCTTGATATCTTGTGTCGGGGCGTCCCGCTCGACGCCGAGCACGCGATACGCCTGCTCGAGACTCTGGACGCTGCGTTGACCGGAAGCCGCCGACGCCTGCTGAGCGCGCACGAGCGCCTCGATCTGCGCGAGTTCGACACGCCCCATGCCGAGTCGACGCGCAATTGTCCAAAGAAGATCCCGCTTGCCCCTATCGAGTCCTCCACTCGCAATGAGTGCCTGGAGCTGAATCTCGATGAACGCGCGAGTCAGGTCGCGCCGCCCGCCTAGCGCTCTGGAAAGCTGATCGACCGCCTCGTTGAGCCGAAATGCCGGGCCCTTGCCGCGCGTAAACTGTTCGATCGCGAGCGTGACCTGCTCGGGCGACAACGCCATGCCGTGCATGATGCGCCGCGCAGCACGGATCTCTTCTTCCGACACGCGTCCGTCCGACTTGGCGATGTGCCCCATCACGCCGAACGTCGTCTCGAAGAAAAGCCGGCGCGTCCGCGCCGAGCCTGTTGCGCGCGCGCCGCCGCCCAGACGATCACCAAAACCCTGGTCGAACTGATGGCCGAGCACGAGGCCGAGTAACGAGCCGATCGGCCCGCCCGCGATCAGGCCCACGATGCCCCCGAACGCTTTACCGGCCCACTGCACTGAAGCTCTCGACGCAGGCAATGCAATAAGGCGCCGCACACCGGCGCGACGGT
>JAOTTJ010000123.1 GCA_029864465.1 Gammaproteobacteria bacterium
CCGCAGCCGAATTTCGTGCCGGTGAGCTTCAGGTGCTCCCGAACGACCCAGAGCAGCGGCGTGTCGGGATTGGCGTCGACGTCGACCTGCTCACCGTTGATCGTAAAACTCGCCATAGCTTCGGCCTCCGGTCTTTCCCAACGTGTGAGCTGAAGATAGCTCAGCCCTCGAGTGGGTTCTAGCCCGCTTCCACGCATCACTACCTTGAGAGCGGGGACAGACCGCGCATGCCGACCGGCTTGCGCGATACCGGCCCAGAACTTACGCTGATCAGACGAGCGGCGACAGAACGGTGGAACCGTACTCGGGCCAAAGGAGAAGTCATGAGACGTGCAGACACACTTGCAGCAGGCGCTTTGCTCCTCAGCGCCGCGACCGCCGGGGCCCACCATGGCTCCGCGCCATTCGATACCGACTCGACGGTAACACTCGAGGGTGTGGTCACGCGGTTCGACTACAGGAATCCGCACGGTTTTCTCTACCTGCGCTCGACCAACGCCGCGGGTGATCCGATCGACGTGACGGTCGAGACCGTGGGCTCGTCTCTGCGGTCCCACGGCTTCGGTCCGAACTCCTTGAGCGCCGGCGACGAAGTCATTCTTGTAATGAACCCCAGCCATCGCTCGCCCGAAGAGTGGGGGCTCGGCGTGCAGGCCACCAAGGATGATGGAACCGTCGTGCCGCTATCCGTTCGTTTCGCGCGCGCGCTCGAGCAGCGCAGCACGGGCAACGCAACGAGCCTGGCCGGCGTCTGGGTACCTCGCGGCGAAGACTTTTTCCGCTACGTGTTTGCACGTCGAGAGTGGCAGCTGACTGAGAAAGGTACGCAGGCCCGTGACGCATTCGATATCAAGGATTCGCCACAGGGCCGATGCGAAGCCATTCCGCCGCCCACGCTCATGCTCTACGGTTCGATCGATGTCGTCGAGGTGCTCGAAGATCGCGTCCTCATACATAGCGACTGGCTCGATGGCGAGCGCATCATCTATACCGACGGCCGAAGCCCCGCACCCGAGGACATTCCGGCAGTGAACGGTTACTCGGTCGGACACTGGGAAAACGGAGCGCTCGTGGTCGACACGACGCACTTCACCGAGAACAATTCCGGTCTCGCGCAAGGCCTCGCCGCGGGATCGCAGAAACGCCTTAGCGAACGCTTCGAACTCGTCGATGATGGAGCGGGCCTGCGTTACAGCTACGTGCTCGAGGATCCGGAGTATCTCGTCGGGGCGGTTTCCGGAGCCTCGACCTGGGACTACCGACCCGATCTCGAGCCTGATCCGATCCCCTGCGATCTCGACTCAGCCGGCCGCTACCTGACCGAATAGCTCGATCGGCAACTACGCCTCAGCCGCGCTCGCGCGTGACCATGTGGGCGGAGTCGAAATCCAGGCACGGCGGATCTTCGAGGTACGGCGCCGTGCTCTGATCGATCTGCAGCACACGGGTATCGGCAACCCAAGGCTCCATGAGCACGGCTGGATCGTGCACGGTCACGTCGTAACGCAGCGTGTCGCCGACGCGCGTGAAGCGTTCCTCTACGCGCATCTCATTCGTGTGAAACCAGCCCGGCCAGCCGAGCCAGGTCAAATCGTTGAAGCCGATGACGTCGATGACGAGCGTGTCACCTTCCCAGCGACCAACTGAATCACCCATGAAGGTCTGATCTTCTGAGTTCAGCGGATCGTGGGCTCGCCCATCCGTCGGCACGACGCGCCACGTGTTGCGCTGCTGGTAGAGCAGCACGACGTCCGAGTCGGTCTGCACGATGCGGATCGGCGGACCCATACGCGGCACGCCAGCCGGCATGCAGATGAACGTCATGTCCTCGACATTGCCGTTGACGTCGAGATACTCGATGCGTTCCCAATATTCCGGCCTGTAGAGCGGTGGGTTAGCGAAGTAGCGCTGCACCATGCCGCCATCGCGCTCGGCGTAGACGTTGTTGCCGTGTCGGTAGTTCGGTAGCCGCCCGAGAATACGCGCCGAGCGGCTGACCTCACCGGACGCGAGCGCAGCCTGATAGGCGGCGAACGTCTCGAAATCGACCTCCGTGCCGTCGGGCTCGATGACCTGAACGCGCCCGCCGCCCGCGCTACTGCCCCAGCGGCCGTTGAGGTCGGGCTTACCGTCGGCCGTGCGCGGCGTCGGCATCTCGGCCGGATTGCCGGCGCCCTGCCCCGCGGCAGGCCCGCGCAGCATCATTACGAGGCCGAGCGCAGCGAGCGTCGCCACCGTGTGATGCAAAACCCGCGGCGATAAACGCACGCTACTGCCCGCTGCCTTCGGAGCGGTATTGCTGCCAGAGGTCCATCTCGCGCCCGTCGGGCATGACGAACGAGACGATGTAACCGAAGTTGGAACCGTCCCTCGCAAGCGCAACGGTCGCCGAGTAGGTCTCACCCGTCTTGAATACGTCGCGCGCGCTGATCCCGGACCTGCGAAACGCAGTCGGCGCGGCCCCGGAGATATTCCAGCTCGTCACGTTGCCTTCCTCGTCCTCGACGTCCATGAGCCAACGCACGTGCGGATTGATCCACATGACACGAGTCAATACGCCCGTGAGCGTCTTGAGGTTGTCCTGATCGAACTGCGCCTGCACGGCATGATGCGCCGAGACCGGCGCCGTGCTCCCCAGTGCGAAAATGGCCATTGCAAACAAGCTGCGATGCATCGCTCTATACCCTCTCGGAGACCTGCCCAACTATACCATGTGCCCTGTGTCTGGCCTCTCCACGCACCCGTCTCAGCGGATGTTTTCCGGCACGGGCATGATGACATATGGGTTGTACGTGTTGCTCTCGGTCAGCGTGAGATCGAGCACCGTTGCGCCATTCCGCGACCAGACCATACGGCCCGGCAACAGGACGTCGGCTTTGTAATCGTCGGCGTTCCAGTCCCGATAGTCCGCATAGCTCACGACCACGGCGTCGCCGTCGAGCTCGGTTTCGACTCGCGTGATCCGGTGGCTGAATTCGCGACGTACGCCGTTGGGCATCGTGTGGAAAAGAAACACCTCGGGGTCGAGCGTGACCTTGACGACAGTGTCATCGAGCGGCTCGGGCAGCGGAAACGTAAGCACCGGGTTACCGGCCTCCCGCGATGCGATCGTCTCAGGGCCTGCCGCCATCGCAGCCTTGACGAGCCCCTGCGGCACCAGCCAGACCTCGAGCAGCCGTTCACGCACGGTGTTGGGCGCCGGCGTCGCACCTACACCGGGCGCAGTCTCGTTCCAGGCGTATTCACCCGCAACGGCCTGCACATGCCGCTCGGCCCCGCTCGCTGCACAGCTGATATCGACGCGCATGCCCGGCACGGGGAACGTGTGCTCCTGGTCTGGGATCGCGTAGCGCACGCTCGCTTTGTAGCTCTCCATCGCGCAGGCCTCGCCATCGATGACAGCCGTGCCTGTGCCGGAATAAACCAACGTCGCGAGGCGGTCGACCTCACGCTGCGTGCGCAACATGCCGAGCATGTCGGCGGTCCGGTAGAGAATATCCTCGACGTCCACGCTGCCCTGAGCAAGCGCGGCCTGCGCAGGCATGAGCACGATCACCGCGGCTAGAGCCGCAATACGCTTTTTATACATTCCCAATCCCTAACAGATGTGCGCGCCGGAAACGCCGACGTAGACAGAATAAAGCGACTGACTGCCCGTGATGAATAAGCGGTTGCGTTTCGCGCCTCCGAAGCAGATGTTCGAGCAGACCTCGGGCATCCGGATCAGCCCGATCGTGTCGCCGTCGGGCGCGACGATTTGCACGCCCGGCCGCGCCCCGCACCAGAGATTGCCGTCGGTGTCGCAGCGGATGCCGTCTGCCCACGACGGCACACCCGGCGTCAGCTCGAGCGTCATGAACTGCCGGCCGTTACGCAGCCGCGCCCCGTCGACCTCCCAGACCTTCGTATCGCGATCGCCTGTATCAGCAACGTAGAGCAATGAGTAGTCCGGCGAAAAACACAGGCCGTTCGGTGCGCCGACCTCATCAGTGACCATCTCGATGCGCCCACTCGTTCCATCGACACGGTAGACGGCTTCCTTGAGTTCCGGTACGGCCCGGTTGCCCTCGTAGTTGCCCCGAATGCCGAAGGGCGGATCGGTGAACCAGATGCTGCCGTCCGGGTGGACAACGACGTCGTTGGGCGAGTTCAGTGGCCTACCGTTGTAGCTATCGGCAATAACTGTGACGGTACCATCGGGCTCGTAGCGCGATACTCGCCGCCCGCCATGCTCGCACGAGAGCTGGCGGCCGCTGTAGTCGAACGTGTTGCCGTTGCTGTTGCCCGAGGGGCTGCGCATAACAGAGACATGGCCATCGTCCTCGATCCAGCGCATCTGTCGATTGTTTGGGATATCGCTCCAGACAACGTAGCGCCCGACGCCGTTCCAGGCAGGCCCCTCGGCCCACAGCGTTCCGTTGAAGAGCCGCTGGATCGGCGTGTTGAAGATCATGTAGGGACGAAAGCGCTCATCGAGCGCAATGATGTCGGGGTCGGGATATGGCAGCGGGCTTTGACCCGACCAATCGCGCGGCGCTGCGAATGGAGACTCACCCTGCTGCGCGTTTGCGACCGGCATCAAAGCAACGCCAAGCGCTGCAGTTAGAATCGAACGCCGATCGACGGCCACTGGGCGTTGATCGTGTTCTTTCGTTTCTTTCATCTCGCTGATCTCCTCGGCCATTGAAGACTGCGGCAACCAGTCAAAACTAGGCGTTCGTCAGTCATTATTGAATTATTTGACCACCCCGTGCTGCGGACGTCGAAATCGATGCGCGCTTTGACGTCATCGAGCCCACTCCGGAGTCACACTGTCTCGCCCCCCAAGATCAGATAGCTGGTCCAGACGATCGGCCATTACCTGTGCCCAGCGCCTCACAAGATCCTCGGTCTGGTGCCAAACTGCGCCGACTTCCAAGAGGCCACGCGCGTTGCGCCGATCGATCGTGCGTGCCAATAGCTCGGCAGTTGTCGCATCCCGCAGCTCGAGCACGACGCTGACCGACCACGGATTGCTGACGTAGGTAAAGGCACTGCCAGAAGTCGCCGGAGGAATGCGAGAGACAACATCCACGAGAAAACCTTGCACGACGAGCACGTTGGAATCTACGCCCTGGAAGAGCTCGTAAGAGTCCTCTTGCGCGAACTTTCTCTCGACGGCTTCACGCCAGATCCGACGAAGCCATTCCTTCCGCTCGTCCTCCAGTGGGAATTCTTCTGTCATTGCTCGAGTACGCGCGTCGAGAGATCTTTCGGTCACGTCACGAAACTGGACGGCCGTGGGCATGAGCAGAATCCTCGTATAGCCCGATAGATCGAAGTCCGGCCTAACCCAGGCAGCCTCCATGATTAACGGGTCTACGCGATGAAGGCCGTCTTCGGTGATACCCGCGTCCTCGCCGGTCGCCAGTATGAGCTGTGCGTCGCTTACTCCTGCATGCCAAAAAAATATGAATCCGGCCGCAGTAGATAGGATCGCGGACGAAAGTTTGGGTCTCATTGCTTCCTCCTATTCTGGCCTCGTATCGAAACCAGTCATCCTGCCTATTACCCCCGGTTCGGAGTCAATAACATATCATCTCAAGGCCTGGGATACCCCCCCACCGCAGGCACTTCGGCGACACGCTACGGGTGCGATATTTCACGACGACCCACCAGAACGTGAACCAGCTCTAGCCACCACGGCCTCCGCTAATGGGCGGCGCCCACGGAGCTTTATCTACCGGCAGCGCCCCGTGACTGCGACCAATATCATAACGCCCGTCCGCTCAGATTCGCGCGCGCGCACGAGTAGCGCCACGAGACGAATCGAACCGGCTTACGGCAACCGCCGCGGCTTCGTACGGCACGTTTTGCAGCGGATTTTTCGGACCCACGTCACGTCCCGACGGCAAGATCTTTCACTTAATCTGCGGCGCAGGCAGATGTGACTAACGTCACCGACTGACCTTTTCCGTTTGCAGACACTCCTGCTTCCACAAACGTAGAAGCGCGCGTCGACAGCGGGCTCGAAACAAGAATTGAGACGGAAGTCGCACTGATGGGAAATGACAAACTCGAGATCGTGAGCTGCCAGATACCGGCGCTCTCGCAACACTTCGCGGTCCGGCGGATTCAACGCTTAGCCGACTACCCGCTCGCTCGCGCGAGTGAGTGGTCGCCGTTGCCGGCTGGCACGATACCGTTTGAGGCGGGCGAGGAAACTGAGGACCTACAGGAATAACACAAAAAGAACCCGGCGCGTGGCCGGGTCAATTCAGGGGGAAATGATCAAGAGTAGCTGGGTGTAAACATAAGCTATGCCAACCAGTTCCTCTGTGATGCGCTTCACATTTCCTGCGATAAGTTAAAACGACGCTTACACAACGGGGACCTGCCCTCGTCGCAGCCCCAGCGGCACGCCCGAAAAAAGCGAAAACGCGAGAAACCGTAGCGCTCCAGGTTCCGTTAAATCCCCGATTCTTGAAAGTCGTCACGACATTTTCCTGCATCCCGCCCTAGGATGATCACGACACTCGGTTCACGAGGCGCCAAGGAGATGGAACCACATGCGAGCCGGAGACGATTTTGACGGAGACCAGTGCATCGTTCTGCCGGCCAACTATCTGGCGTCGGTAGACGCCGCCGTCGAGCTCTACGACGAGGACATCGCCAAGGCCTCCGACAACATGCGCATCAGTGGCCTCGAGTACGGACTGGGCCGCGTCTTGTTCCGCATCGCCTTAACGGCGGTTCTGTTCTGGCTGTTACCGTCGCTGTGGATGCTGTGCGTCTGACTCGCGCACCGATCAGATCTGTCAGCCCGCCACGAGCCTGCGTTTCTCTGCTGCCGGCAGACGCTTGATCTGCGCCTCGCGGCTCAACGCCTCGCCGCGATCACCGACACGCTCCGCGTAAACCAACTCGACTGGCAAACGGCTGCGCGTGTATTTCGCGCCACGTCCAGCATTGTGCGTGGCGACGCGCTCGGCAAGGCGAGTCGTGACGCCCGTATAGAGCGTCGAATCGACACAGCGCAGAATGTAGACGTGCCAGACCGCCGCTGTGCCGTCACTCATCGACTGACGCTCGGGCCGCCCTGCCTCATTGCGGCTTGACGGTCCAGTTCTCGCACAAAAAACGCGGTTCGAAACCGTAACGCTCGATGTTGCGGTATGAGACTTGCCGCTCGCCGTCGACGGCCTCGCCGGTCTCCGTGAACAGATGCTTACAGCCAAGATCGACCGCCGCATCGATACGCGCGACCATGATTGCCCCTTGGCTGCCGCGGCGCCGAAACGCCGGTGCCGTGGCACCGAACGTCAGGTACGCGATGTCATCCACCACCAGGACAGCGCCGGTACCGGCCGGTGTATCGCCATCGAAGCTCATGAAGCAGTGCCAGCGCTCATCTTCGACGATGGCTGCGATATAGGGCCGCGACAGCTCAGCCAGGTCGAACGCGTCACAGACGATCGCGGCCAAGTGACCTGCATGCTCGGCGCCGACGCGCTTGACCGTCAAGTCCGTGCGCGCAGCCGGCGGCGACGCGTTCGCGCGAACGAACTGAACCCAGCCGCGCGCCTTGACGAGGCCTGCCGCTACTAACCATCCTGGTCCCGCAGACGGTAAAACGCCTGGATGGACGTGGAAGAAGTAACGCCCGACGCCGTATCGCCGGTACCGGGCGACGACGGCTTCGATCGTCTCCGGCGTCACGGGCTCGCGACTTCCGAGGCCTTGTGCACGGTTCAGAAGAATGGAAGGATCGTGCTGGGCAACCGAAACAACAACGTCACCGATTCTGTCTAACCGCAGACCCAGCGCTTGGCGCGCATCCACGGGACAGGCGTCGAACATCGAGACGAGTACTTCGCGCTGAATGCGCTCGCAGGCCGAATGCAATGCGTCCATCATCACCGGGATCTCATTGCGGCGGTGGATCAACCCTCCGATTCGAAGAACGTCACGGCATACAGGGCCGTGAGGCCGACACCGATCGCAACGCCGATGCCAACACCAATGGCCGCGCCGACTCCCATGGCGCCGAAGAACGCACCGACGAAGCCCCCGATGATCAGACCCCACATGATCGCCAACGGAAGCGTGCAAAGTTTCAGAACGGAACGCACCGAATGCTGGTCTGTCGTGTTCGTCATGTTCCCTCCCGCGCGCGCGAACCGTCAGAGCCCGTCGGTTTCTTCCTCGGCGATGTCGACCGACCAGATCGTCGGTTTAACGCTACCGTGCTCACGTATGCCGGCCCATTCGTCGTAACGATCGAAATAAGCCGAGAGCTGTGCATAAACTTTGAGATCCTCGAGGTGCTCCTCATACGCCTTATGCAGGCGTCGCCGGCTGCCCTTGACGACAGCCCTGAGCTCGTCAACAGCCTGTTTGACTTCCTGCTGGCTACAGTCGGCGATCGGCTTCAGAGAACCGTCGGCGAGCGGCAAGTTCGCAGGAAAGGCTTCCCCGACGACGTAAGTCGCGGGAATGACGAGCGCGTTGTTCACGAGGTCACAACTCCTTATGC
>JAOTTJ010000477.1 GCA_029864465.1 Gammaproteobacteria bacterium
ATCCCTACGAGCGAACGCGCGAAGCGCTCGAGCACCTCAAGCAAGGGTCCGAGCTCGATAGCTGCCACGGACTCAAGATGGAATTCATCGACCCGACCAGCGGTCAGTCTGCGATTCCGACGATCTCGACGTTCATGCAGCTACTACCGGCAGGCTTTGCCACGTCGCCTTATCGCAGCACGGAAGGCGCGGTATTCTGCGTCGTCGAAGGCTCGGGCACGGTCACCATCGAAAATAGAAATGCGCAGATCGAGTTCCGTTATGCACCGCGCGACATCTTCGTCGTACCGTGCTGGCAACCCTACGCCGTGACCGCGGCCGAGGAGTCGATATTTTTCAGCACCTCGGATAGAGTGATTCAGCAGAAGCTCGGAATCTGGCGGGAATCGCGCTAATCACGAGAACGGCGAACGGTCTGCTGGACCATCGCCCCAAACAATAAGAAGAAGGAATGCTCGATGGACGCCATCATGGCAATTCTCTACACGCGGGTGATCCCGGTGTTATTGATCATGGTGATGGCCGGGCTCGGCCTCTCCCTGACGATCACCGATCTGAAGCGCGTGATCGTCTTCCCGAGGGCCGTAACGATCGGGCTCATCGGGCAATTGCTGTTGCTGCCGCTGCTCGCATTCGTTCTGGCCTTCGCCCTGGCGCCGTCCCCGGAGATCGCTGTCGGCGCAATCATTCTTGCTGCGTGTCCGGGCGGCGTGACATCGAATGCCTATGTCTTCGCCGCGCGTGCAGATCTCGCACTGTCCGTGACGCTGACGGCGATTGCCAGCATGATCACTGTCTTTACGATTCCGCTACTGACCTACGCCGCCATGCAATTTTTTATGGAAGCCGGTGAGCGGCCCGACCTGCCGGCGGCGAACATTTTTCGAACGTTGTTCATGCTCTCGATCGTACCGATCGCCACGGGCATGGCAGTACGCTGGCGCTGGCCGGCATTTGCAGAAGGCCTGCTCGAGCGGCTGCGCCGACTCACGGTGGGCGTGCTGATGTTCCTTATCGTCGCGGCGGCCATCTCGAGCCATGAGATCATTCAGGCGAACTTGCTCGGGGCCGGGTTGCTCGTCATTGCACTGAATTTGCTGTCGATGGGCATGGGCTACGGGCTCGGCAAGGCTTTCTCACTGCCCCTGAAACAGTCAATCACGCTGACCTATGAAGTCGGCGTACAGAATCTCTCGCTCGCGCTGCTCGTGACGCTCACGTTGATCGGCAGCCAGGCGCTCGCGATTACAACGCTGCTCTACGCTGTAATCATGCCGACAACGGCACTGGCGTTGATCGCTGTCTCACACAAGCTGCTGGGCACCGTGGGGGAAAACGGCCTAAGCCCAGAGTGACGCACTCGCGAGCGCTGCGCCTTCGACGAGCGCGCCGAGCTTGGCCCACATGATCGAGGGATGGACGCGCCGATGGAACGGGCCTTGCGCGAAGCCGCAATCGGTTCCGCCTATCACGTTCTCGCGGCCGACGAGCTTTGCAATGCGCGTGATGCGCTCGGCAATGAGCTCGGGATGCTCGACGATATTCGTTGCGTGGCTGATCACGCCCGGTATCAGAATCTTTCCTTCAGGCAGCTTGACGTCTTCCCAGACGCGCCACTCGTGCTCGTGGCGGGGGTTGGCGTTCTCCAGGCAGTATGCCCCGGCATTGACGCTGAGAATGAGGTCGACGATCTGCTTGAGCTCGACATCGCTAGCGTGCGGCCCGGGCCAGCTACCCCAGCACACGTGATAACGCACGCGCTCCGGTGGAATACCTTCGAGCGCATGATTCAGGGCTTCCATGTGCAAAGCCAGCCAGTTGCGATATTCCTCGAAGCTCGCCGGCGGCACCATGCGGTCGAAGGTCACGGCCGCGCGAGCGTCATCGACCTGCACGAGCAGACCGGCATCGACGATCATCCTGTATTCCGTGCGCATGGCCTCGGCGACGGCAAGCATGCATTCTTCATCGCTCGCGTAGTACTCGTTCTTGCGGTCGGGAATCGCGCTCGCAGGCGCCGCGACGGGCAGAAAGCCCTCCTCGACCTCAACGGCGCCGAGTGCCGCCTTGAAGTTATCGATATCGCGCTGCAGCGCTGCCTGGCCCGTGTATTCGATCGGCCCGACACACACGGACTCGCTCTTACCGTAACCGCCGTCGCCGCCCGATACG
>JAOTTJ010000476.1 GCA_029864465.1 Gammaproteobacteria bacterium
GCACCGCGCGACAACGTCGCCTCCGTATTCTGGTGAACGGTCGAGTCACCGGCTAAACTGGCCGGTAGCGAATTTACGCAACCTTGTATTTGAGCAATGCTGATCTTTCGCCAGCTCATCGACTACCAATCGAGCACCTATACCTACCTGCTGGCAGACGCAGACTCGCGTGAGGCGATCCTGATCGACCCCGTGTTCGAGCAGGCGCGACGGGATGCGGCGCTTATCGGCGAGCTCGATCTCAAGCTTTTATACACGCTCGAAACTCACGTTCATGCAGACCACATCACGGGCGCTTGGCTCGCCAAGCAGCGGTTTGGTAGCGAGGTCGTGATCAGCAAGGATAGCGGCGCGGAGTGTGCGGACCGATATCTCGTTCATGGAGATCGCGTCGAGTTCGGCAAGCGTTACGTGTGTGCGCGCGCGACGCCCGGGCACACCAATGGATGCATGACCTTCGTCCTGGATGACGAGACCCGCGCTTTCACGGGGGATTGCTTGCTGATCCGCGGTGCCGGACGCACGGATTTCCAGCAGGGCGATGCGGCGACGATGTACCGTTCTGTGTACTCGCAGATTTTCACGCTCCCCGCGAGCTGCCTGTTGTATCCAGGGCACGACTATCGCGGTCTCACGGCGACGAGCGTCGCCGAGGAGCGTGCGTTCAATCCGCGCCTCGGTGGCGAGCTCAGCGAGACGGATTTCATCGGTTACATGGAGAACCTCGGTCTCGCGCATCCGAAACAGATAGATGTCGCCGTCCCGGCAAATGTGAAATGCGGCCGACCGGACGTCGTGGAAAGCGCCACGGACGGGCCCGACTGGGCGCCACTCAACTACACGTTCGCGGGGATCTGGGAAATCGGTCCCGACTGGGTAGAGGAGAATGCCAGGTCCGTCTGCATTCTCGACGTGCGCGAGCGCGATGAGTTCGAGGGGCCGCTCGGCCATATCGTCGACGCGTTGCATATACCGCTCGGTGAGCTCGAGCACCGCATCGCCGAGTTACCGCGAGACCGGCCGGTCATCACGGTCTGCCGTGCGGGCGGGCGGTCGGCCCGGGCAACGTTGATCCTCAAGACTGCCGGAATCGAGCAGAGCGCGAATCTCGCGGGCGGCATGCTGCGCTGGCGTGCGTTACACTTCCCGGTAGTGGGTGGTGCAGACTGACCTGGCGGCACGAGCCAGGCAGGCAAACAGAAGAGGATGTGAGCGATGGCAGAAGCGGGATCTGAGCAAGCGGCGGGCACGCCGTCAGGCAACCGGTTATGGATGGGTACGCTCGTGGCCCTCGGCGCGGCGCTCGTGCTGCTGGTCACGGCGATCTTGCCGTCCGAGTACGGAATCGACCCGACGGGCATTGGTGGTGTGCTCGGTCTTACGGCGCTGACCGCGCCAGCCGGACGGACGCTCGAAATTACCGACGTCATCGGCGGTAATGAGGAGGTGCGCACGGTCGAGATCCCGGACTACGGTGACCCCGTGCCGCTGCCGAATCCGGGCGTGCACCAGGACCAGGCAGCGGAGGGCGCCGCTCAGACACGCACGATGACGATCACGATCCCGGCCGAGTCGGAAACCGAGATAAAAACCGTTCTGACCGAGGGCAAGATGATCCTCTATACCTGGTCGGTCGATCGCGGTGATATTTACTCGGATTTTCATGGCCACGATCCCGAGGTCAGCGATGAGTTCTGGGTCCGATACCGTGAGCATCAGGAAGGCGCTGGTGGCAGCGGCTCACTCGTCGCGCCGTTCAGTGGTGAGCACGGCTGGTACTGGCTCAACTACAACGACTATCCGGTCACGGTCACGCTGACGCTTACCGGCTATTTCGACGACGTCATCGACTACGGAATCTTCTGACACGGCTGGTTAATCGCGTTCCGGCAACGGCTGGCGGTAGACCGAATGCGCAAGCACGTTGCTGACCGTGGTCGCGAGCAACATCATCGTCGTCATCGGCACGAGGCTGCCGTCGAACAGCACGCTCGTCAGTGCGCCTAGGCTCGAGCCGAGCGCAAACATCAGCACGGTGAACAGCGCCGCGGCGCTGCCGCTCAGGCGCTTGAAGTAGCCCATATAGACCGCATTTCCCGCCGGGTTGACCAAGCCTACGCTGCCGATTCCCAGCATGAGGAGCGGTACGACAACCCAGATCGTCGCCCACCC
>JAOTTJ010000475.1 GCA_029864465.1 Gammaproteobacteria bacterium
GATCTGATGCAAGAGCTGGGCGATAACGTCGAGCGCACGGCGCAGCTCTTCAATAAGCTGAGCTGACGCGCGCTCGTCGCTCAGCGCGCGCCTGGCGAGCGCAGCGGCCTCTGTGAGACGACTGCTGCTCGAACCTTGTTGGCATTCAAGTCATTGGTTCATTATAGTTTCAGCCACATCCAACGCTCGGCGAATATGGAGAAGATCAGTGAATGACACGGTAAGAAGAAGGTCACCACTGGCCGTGTTCGGCTTAGCAGCAGTCGGTCTTCTGGCCTGGAGTCATGCCGCAATGGCTGACCGGGTCACGTTACGTATCGCGACAGGTCATCCGCCGGGTGTCGTCTATGCCGGTCTGATGAAAGATTACTTTCAGACGGAGCTCAAAAGCCGCGTTGAATCCCGCACGGAGCACACGGTTAACTTCGTAGAAGGTTACAGTGGTTCTATCGTCCGGACGGCCGAGACGCTCGAAGGCGTGCGGGACAACATTATCGATATCGGCGGCTTCTGTTTCTGTTTCGAGCCCTCGAATCTTCCATTGCATGCGTTCCAGGTCATGTTGCCATTCGGGACGATGGATCCCGCGGTCAGTCTGCAGATCGCACAAGACGTTTATTCGCAGGTACCGTTCCTGACGGAAATCTTCGAAGAGCGGTTCAACCAGAAACTACTCGCACGCATCGCTGACGCAGGTTACAACTTGAGCACGACATTCGATTGGAGCCGTGTCGAAGAGCTCGATGGCGTCAAGGTCGCCGGCGCTGGGCTCAATCTGAACTGGTTGCGCTACGCGGGTGCAACGCCGGTGCAAAGCTCGTTACCCGAGGCCTATACGGGCCTGCGAACCAATGTCTACGAAGGCTGGGTCGTTTTTCCGAGCGCCGCGCTGCAGCTGAAATTATACGAGCCAGCGCCGTTCTATACCCTAATCGGGTTCGGCTCGATGACGTGGCACGGCCTGACGATCAACCTCGATACGTGGAATCGGCTGCCGGCCGATTTTCAGGAAATTTTGCTCGAGGTAGCGGCAGACTACGAGCAACAGACGGGATCCAACAACTTGGAGCGATACTCCAGCGATGTCGAGACCTTACGCGGGCTAATCACCGTGAACGAGCTCGGCGAGGATGTGCGTAGAGACTGGGCGAACTCGCTCCGAGACTGGCCGCGCGAGATGGCCGCCGAGCTCGATGCGCAGGGTCTGCCGGCAACGCAAGTGCTTCGGGCCGCCTTAGAGTCGGCCGAGCGGCGCGGTTATACGTGGCCCGTTCGCTATGAGCTCGACTAGCGTCTAGCCATCGTAATCATCGTTACTCTGCATTTCACGACGGACGGCGGATTTCTCATGCGTTCCGTCAGGCGCAGGTCGAGTTGAAGATCTCCATCGTCACGCTGAGCGACCGTCTGACGAAGCTCCTTATGGTGCTCGCGGCGTGCTGGGCATTCATTCTGACCTTTTTCATCATTGCCGACATCGTTGGCCGCACCGTGTTCAACGCGCCGTTTTACGGCGTTCCCGAGATCGTCATGAACTCGATCGTGATGATCGTATTCCTCCAGGCCGGCTATGCGATCCGAAGCCGGGCTATGTTGCGAGCCGATTTCCTAGCCAACAGATTTCCAGCGCTTTTCGGGCGCATCGTGCTCGCGATCGGCTACCTGCTCGGGGCTGCGTTCTTCCTGATGATTTTCGTCGGCAGTTGGGATTCGGCAATCGACTCGTGGGTCCGTGGCGAGTACGAAGGTGAGGGCGCTTTGCGAGTGCCGGCTTGGCCGACCCGATTCACGATTCTATTCGGCAGCGCCGTTGCAACGTTTAGCTATCTGCTCATGGCGTATCTGGATATCTTCCATCCCGAACAGCTCGACGCACAGGTCGACCCCGACGCCAAGTTCCATGGCTGAGCCGGACGAGACGAGCGGGGGCTCTGTGCGTGTTTGACGTCAATATCGCAGCCGTCCTGATCATCAGCCTGCTGGTGATGGTCGCCCTCGGCGTGCACATCGCGATCGCGCTGGGCATGACGAGCGCCCTGGGCATCTTTCTCATTACGGGTGGAAACTTCAACGTCGTATTGGCCATGCTCGGAAGCACGGCCTACGAATCGCTGCGAGCCTATGAATTCGCCGTCATTCCGTTGTTTATGCTCATGGGAGAGTTCGTCGGTA
>JAOTTJ010000124.1 GCA_029864465.1 Gammaproteobacteria bacterium
CCCTCGGTAAATAGACCCTCGGTAAATAGACCCTCGGTAAATAGACAAGTAGATGGCTAAAACAGGCACGGCAAATCCGGCAGCACTACTCGGCGAAGCAACCCGCTTCGCTGAGCTGCGTCAGCGCCTGTTCTTTTTGATCGGCGCACTCGTCGTATACCGCGTCGGTACGTTCATTCCCGTGCCGGGCATCGACCCGGTTGCGCTCGAGCAGTTCTTCGATGCGCAATCCGGCACGATTCTGAGCATGTTCAACATGTTCTCGGGCGGTGCGCTATCCCGCTTGTCGATCTTCGCACTCGGCATCATGCCTTACATCTCCGCGTCGATCATCATGCAGATGGCGACGCATGTCGTCCCGAGTCTTGGCCAGCTGCGCAAGGAAGGCGAGTCCGGTCGGAGAAAGATTACGCAGTACACGCGATATGGCACCGTTGTGTTGTGTACTTTTCAGGCGATGGCCGCAGCCACGGCGCTGCAGAATCAGGGTGTCGTCGTCAATCCTGGCTCGAATTTCGTCCTGATCGCCGCGATCACGCTCGTGACGGGCACAATGTTTCTCATGTGGCTCGGCGAGCAGATCACCGAGCGCGGCGTCGGTAACGGTATTTCGATGATCATCCTCGCGAGCATCATCTCCGGATTGCCTGCGGCGATCGGTGGCACGCTCGAGCTCGTGAGCACGGGCGGCATGAATCAGGCGATGCCGTTTATCCTCGGCATCCTGATTCTCGGCGTGACGTTCTTCGTCGTGTTCATGGAGCGAGCGCAGCGGCGCATCACCGTGAACTACGCCAAACGCCAGCAGGGGCGGCGGCTCTACGCGGGGCAGACTTCTCATCTGCCATTCAAAATCAACATGTCGGGCGTCATTCCGCCGATTTTCGCCTCGAGCTTGATTTTGTTCCCAGCGACAATCGCGAGCTGGTTCGGTACGAGTCAAGCCGTCTCGGGCCTGCAACGGATCGCCGCGAGCCTGTCTCCGGGGCAGCCGATTTATATCCTGCTGTACGCGGCGCTTATCATCTTCTTCTGTTTCTTCTATACGGCGCTCGTGTTCAATTCGCGCGAGACGGCCGACAATCTCAAGCGCTCTGGTGCGTTCATTCCGGGTATTCGTCCCGGGCACCAGACTGCCGATTATATCGACAGCGTGCTCACACGGCTGACGTTCTGGGGCGCGATGTACATCACGGGCGTTTGTCTGTTGCCGGAGTTCATGATCCTGCAGTTCCAAGTGCCGTTCTATTTTGGTGGCACGTCACTGCTGATCATTGTCGTCGTGTCCATGGATTTCATGTCGCAAATGCAGGCGCACATGATGAGTCATCAGTATGACGGGCTGCTCAAGAAAGCGAATCTTCGCGGCTATGGGCGCAGGAACGTCTAGGATTTGAAGAGGATCGATCCATGAAAGTCAGAGCTTCGGTCAGAAAGATTTGCCGCAACTGCAAGATCATCCGCAGGCACCGTGTCCTGCGGGTCATATGCTCGGATCCGCGTCACAAGCAGCGCCAGGGTTGAGGAATAGAGCATGGCACGTATCGCTGGAATTAACGTCCCCGACAACAAGCATGTCGGCATCGCCTTGACGCATATTTACGGTGTCGGCAGGAGCCGGGCAAGGCTAGCCTGCGAGGCCGCAGGTCTCGACCCGGCTGTGCAGGTCAAGGAACTCACGGAGCCTGAGATCGCGAAGCTCAGGGACATCATCGCGAAGTTCACAGTCGAGGGCGACCTGCGCCGGGAGACGGCCATGAACATTAAGCGGCTCATGGATCTTGGTTCTAACCGAGGCATCCGCCACCGCCGCGGCTTGCCCCTTCGTGGCCAGCGAACGAGAACAAACGCCCGCACTCGCAAAGGCCCGCGCCGGCCGATCCGCAAGTAGCTACATGAACGGCGCGACAAACGGGAATCAGTAACGGAGACGAGATGGCTCAACCGACCCGACCGAAGAAGAAAGTGAAACGGCAGATACTCGACGCCGTTGCTCACGTTCATGCTTCTTTTAACAACACGATCATTACGATCACGGATCGCCAAGGCAATGCACTTTCCTGGGCCACGGCCGGCGGATGCGGCTTCAGAGGTTCGCGAAAGAGCACGCCGTTCGCTGCTCAGGTAGCGGCGGAACGTGCCGGCACGGCGGTTAAGGACTACGGCGTCAAGAATATGGAAGTCCGCGTCAAGGGCCCGGGTCCCGGTAGGGAATCGGCAGTCCGGGCGCTCAACGCGGTAGGGTTTAGGATTACTCTAATTGATGACGTGACACCGATTCCGCACAACGGTTGTCGACCGCCGAAGCGGCGTCGCGTCTAAACGGTATCAGCAATGGCAAGATATAGAGGCCCAACGTGCAAGCTCTCGAGAAGAGAGGGCACCGACCTTTTTCTGAAAAGTGGCGTAAAGCCACTCGAGGCGAAGTGTAAGCTCGAGGTTCCGCCGGGCGGACCCGGTCAGCGGCGTACGCGGCTGTCCGACTACGGCTTGCAGCTGCGCGAGAAGCAGAAGCTTCGGCGTATGTACGGCGTGCTCGAGCGACAGTTCCGTAACTACTACAAGAAAGCCGCCAAAGGCCGTGGCTCGACGGGCGAGAATCTCTTGCGGATGCTCGAATCACGTCTCGACAATGTCGTCTACCGAATGGGCTTTGCGTCGACGCGCGCCGAAGCGCGCCAGCTCGTAAGTCACAAGGGCATCAGCGTCAACGAGCATGTCGTCAACGTGCCGTCCTTACAGCTCAAGGCCGGCGACAAGATATCGGTACGTAATAGAGCCAAAGAACAGACTCGTATCAAGTCGGCTTTGGATATTGCGACTCAGGTCGGTTTACCCGACTGGGTCGAGGTCAACGAGAAGACGATGGAGGGTGTGCTAAAGGCACTGCCGGAGCGAGAAGAAATTCTGCCCGATATCAACGAGAACCTGGTCGTCGAGCTCTACTCGAAGTAAAGCGAGGAATCCAAATGCAGGAATCAGCCACAGACTTTTTGAGGCCCCGAAACGTCAAGGTTCAGCCTCTCGGTCCGAGTCACGCGAAGGTCACGGTGGAGCCGTTCGAGCGCGGCTTCGGCCATACTCTGGGCAATGCGTTGCGGCGCGTGCTGTTGTCTTCGATGCCGGGTGCCGCCATTGTCGAGGCAGAGATCGAAGGTGTTTTGCACGAGTACACGAGCATCGAAGGCGTTCAAGAGGACGTCGTCGATATTTTGCTGAATCTCAAGGCTGTCGCGATCAAGATGCACAACCGTGATTCAGCGGAGCTCTCGCTCACCAAAAAAGGACCCGGGCCCGTCTTGGCCGGCGACATCGTTTGCGACCACGACATCGAGATCGTCAATCCCGATCTCGTAATAGCTAACCTCACGCAGGCAGGTGAACTACGCGCTTTCCTGAAGGTCGTACGCGGGCGAGGCTATCAGCCGGCTGTACAGCAAAACGTTTTCGAAGAACAGACTCGCCCGATTGGCCGGCTGCAACTGGATGCGTCGTTCAGCCCGGTGCGTCGCGTGACTTACACGGTCGAGAGCGCGCGTGTTGAGCAACGCACGGACCTCGACAAGCTCATAATCGACATCCAAACCGATGGTACGATCGATTCCGAGGAAGCGATTCGTCGGGCCGGCGCCATTCTCAAGAACCAGCTCGAGGTATTCGTCGATCTGCAGGGCGAGGACGAGGTCGGATTTGGTGCGGCCGAGGCCCACGTCGATCCGATTCTGCTGCGCGCCGTCGACGAGCTCGAGCTCACGGTTCGGTCCGCGAACTGTTTGAAGGCGGAGAATATCAACTATATCGGCGATCTCGTGCAGCGCACCGAAGTGGAGCTGCTGCGCACGCCGAATCTCGGTAAGAAATCGCTGACCGAAATCAAGCAGGTGCTCGAGACGCACGGTTTGGCGCTCGGTATGCGGTTGGACAATTGGCCGCCGGCTGGGTTGTACCCTGAAGTGGAGCCGGCGTCAGTCGCGTTCTGAGGACGAGGAATTTCCAATGCGTCATAGAAGGAGCGGCCGCAAGCTCGGCCGGAACTCGTCACACCGCAAGGCCATGTATCGCAACATGGCCGCGTCGCTGCTGACTCACGAGACGATCAAGACGACTCTGCCGAAGGCCAAGGAGCTCAGGCGAGTCGTCGAGCCGCTCATAACGTTAGCCAAGCAAGACGGTGTTGCGCGGCGGCGCTTGGCTTTTGCGCGGCTCAGGGATGATGCTGCGGTCGGTAAGCTCTTCGCGGAGCTCGGCCCGCGCTACAAGGACCGTCCCGGCGGTTATCTGCGTATCCTCAAGACTGGCTACCGTGCTGGCGACGCTGCGCCGATGGCGCTCGTGCAGCTGCTCGAGCAGCCCGACGCGCCGGAGACCTCCACGGCCAAGTCCTAGCGCCCGCGGTTTCCCGCCGGCTTTCTTCTTGCCTTGCGACGGCCCGGAGCAAAGCCCGGGCGACCGGCTGCCGTCGTCCAGGCCCATCGCTCTCGGCTTTCCGAGCCAGTGCGCCCGCGTGAATGGGTTCGAAATGGGTAGAATGAGGTCCGAAAAACGTATCGGAGCCGCAATGGCAGCCTTACTGGGGCATATCACGCGCTGGATAGACGAAACGAAGCATCGTTTCCCCGATGAGGGTGCGACGGCGGAAAGTCGCTTGTCGCTCGTCGCTGGAATTATCTTGTTCCTAGCGGCGCTGCCGTCGCAGGTTTCCGGCCACCACTCCGTTGCGTTTTACAGCAATGAGATCATCGAGATTTCCGGAGAGCTTACGCGCATAGATTGGCGTAATCCCCATATCCGCCTGACGCTCGAGGTCACGAACGACAGAGGCGCTTCCGAGGCCTGGCGACTGGAGGGCAGCTCGATCTACAACCTCGCACGTAGCGGTATCACGGCGGATACGTTCGAGGTCGGCCAGCGTCTCATCATCACGGGTCAGCCGTCGACGCGCGAGAAACGCATGCTGCTACTCAGAGACATTCTATTGCCCGAGGGCCGCCGGCTTGAAATGTGGATCCAGAATGTCACGCGGCTCGAGAGTGACAGTCGGCTCGTCGATGCCGCTGCCGAGAATCGTGGCATCTTCCGTGTCTGGAGCGTACCGGCGGCGAATCTCGCCGCAGCCCTCGCCCAGTTGCGAGACCAGCCGTTTACCGAGAGCGCCATCGCAGCCCAGGCCGGCTGGAACCCGCTCGATAACTTCGCAACGCGCTGTGAGCCTGAAGGCATGCCGCGCATCATGGTCAATCCACACCCGTTCGAGTTCATCGACGGCGGCGATCTGATTACGCTGCGAACAGAGCTTTACGATATCGAGCGGATGATCCACATGGACCGCGACGCACCGCCGGACGATGCGCCGCGGTCACGCCTCGGCTATTCCGTCGGTTCCTGGGAGGACGGCGATCTCGTCGTTCGCACGACACGCCTCAACTGGCCGTACTTCGACAATGCCGGTACGCCGTTGAGCGAGGAAGCCCAGATCGTCGAGCGGTTCTCGTTGAGTGAGGATCAGACTCGACTCGACTTCGAAGTCACGGTGACGGACCCGCCGACGTTTACGCGTCCAGCGGCCCTCAGGGGTTACTGGCTCGCACTCGGCGATACGATCGCGCGCTACGACTGCGTGCCGCTCGAGAACTAGGGTGCGCGGGGTGCATCGGGCCGCGCGAGACGGCGATTACAATAGGCACAGATTTGCATCCAAGGGACTTACGATGGCGACAAACACGCGAATTCTATTCTTCTTAATGGTCTTGACGGGCCCAGTGAGTCTGATCGCTCAACAGGTGCCTGACACGATCTTATTGAACGGCAAGATCGTCACTGTCGATGATTTGTTTTCGATTCAGGAAGCCGTGGCGATTGGCGGCGAGCGTATTGTCGCCGTGGGCACGGACGCTGAGATCCGCGCGCTAGCCGGTTCTGGAACGACCGTCGTCGATCTCGACGGACGCACGGTAATCCCCGGACTCATCGATAATCACAATCACATTATTCGTGCGACGGAGTACTGGCCAAACGAAGCGCGACTCGACGGTGTCACGAATCGGCTCGAAGCCCTGGCGCGGCTCGAGGCCAAGGCCGACTCACTCCCGGCCGGCGAGTGGCTCATGTCGCTCGGCGGTTGGACCGAGGCGCAGTTTATCGGCAATCGCGCGGACTTCACGCTCGAGGAACTGGACGAGATATCGCCTGGCAGGCCGGCGTTCATTCAATCGACCTATGATCATGCGTTCGCGAATACGCCCTGGTTCGATGCTATGGATATTCCGGTCGTCGCGACGCGCGCGCAGCGTGATGCGGTGACAGGGCTTGCTGCGCACGTCGTGCGTGATGAGGCAGGCCGGGCGACAGGGCGGCTTGACGGCGGCATGGCGATGATCCGTCTTGCGATCGACGGCTTTCCTGAGGTGACGGCCGATAAGCAAGCGGAGGCGATCAGAGAGGCGCTGACGTATCTCAATGGGATCGGTTTGACGAGCATTTACGATCCCGGCGGGGTCGGTATCCAAGGCGAGAGCTACGCGCGCCTGCGCGGGATGGCGGACACTGAGGGTCTCACCGTGCGCATGTTCCACACGCTCGCCGGTGGCGCGCCGAATACGCAAGAAGCCGCAGCCCAGGTTGTCGCCGAGATCGAGGCATCACGTCCGTTCCAGGGCGATCACGTCATGGACCTGCTCGCCGTTGGTGAGATTTATTACGCGCCGTTCCACTGGGATAGTTTGTTCGAGCCTAGAAGGCCCGTGGCGCAAGATCTAGACGCAGGTAAGCGGATCCTCACAGCCGCAGCCGAGGGCGGCTGGTCCGTGCAAACACATGCCTCGCAGCCGGAAACGATTGACCTCCTGCTGGATGTCATGGAAGAGATTAATGCCGAGTATCCTTTGCGACAGCTGCGCTGGTCGATCACACATGCGGATCTCGTGGGCCGGGAGCAGATCGAGCGTATGCGTCATCTCGGCATGAACCTGCAGATGCGCAGCATCTCTGTGACTGCGCAGCCGCGACGCTACCGGTTGCTCGAGGAGATGGGCGACGCCGGTCTCGATGTGCCGCCGCTGCGCATGATCGAGGCAAGCGGTATTCCCTGGGGGCTCGGTACGGACGGCACGAAGGCCGCCCAGATTAATCCCTTCATTACTCTTTGGTGGGCCGTGACGGGCCGGGCGTTGAACGGCGACCAAGTTCTGCGCCAGACACTGACTCGCGAGGAAGCGCTCATCGCACACACGCGTTCCAATGCGTACCTGATGTTCCAAGAGAGCAACCTCGGTGCGATTGAGCCGGGCTTACTCGCCGATATGCTCGTGTTAGACGGGGACTACTTGACCGTGCCGGTCGAGGAGATCAAAGACATCTTGCCGGTGGCGACGATTGTCGGCGGACGGGTCGTCTCGGGATCCTTGTAAGGGAACAGCAGCTCAGGACTGACGCGGCCAGCGCCTGCGGCGCAGCCGCCGCAGCGTGAGCCGGTGCCAGATCTTACGGATTCTTCTTGCGACGCGCTCGGTCGCCGTAGGATTGTAGAGCGCCGCATCCTCGGGAGGTAGGTTGTCGGTCTCACGCCGATATTTGAGCTTGACCCACGCGTTGTAGTCGTACTGGCGCATCCACCGGTAGATCATATTTGACCACGGAGCCATCGCGTGTTTCTCGATACTCGCGACACCAAAATCGACAATATAAGGCTGCTCGCCTGCGCCTATGAGCAGATTGTCTTTGCGTTTCAAATCGCCGTGAGCGACACCACGCGCATGGATACTGCGTAACGTATCGAGCAACTTGACGAAGAAAGTGTCCCAATCTTCGAGCTGTTGCTCCCCGCGACGGAATGTCCTGCCCTCGATGTGCTCGAGCACGAGCGTCCGCCCATCGATGAGCCCGAGGCACTGCGGGATGCCGCGAACGCCGTCGATGATCGAATAGATTCTGTGCTCGCGTCGAATTGCCGCTTCACCGATGGAGCGCCACGGCCAAATGCCGGAGGCCTTCTTGACGACGAAGTTGCCGTACGGCGATTCGTAGAGCACGGTAGCGGCTTGGTAACCCTTGCCGAGCGGCACGCCGGCATCGGTCGGCGCTGCGGCCAGCCACGCTTGGAACTGCTCGAGCTTGTCGTCCGCGGAGCTTTGCGCTGCGGTATCGCCGCTCAGATCAGCGGCCATGCGAGATACGCGAGCCAGAAGATGATGTAGGCCACGATGAACGGCTCGCCGTTCTGTTTGCAGCTTTTCTTAAATGACCAACTGGCTTCGTCGTGGACAAGGCTGGCGGTACCGGCAAGGCGCGGCATGAGTGCAGGTACGTCAGCCGCCCACGCCTCCCAGCGTTCGCCGAAAATTCCACGCAGCTTTCTGTCTTCGTACTCGATCGCGGTCGGATAGTAAAACCAGAAGAAGAACAGTGCCACGAGCGCAGTCCACCAGGCCGCCGAACATATAGAAAAACCAATTATTATCAATATGTTACCGGTGTACAGCGGGTGC
>JAOTTJ010000006.1 GCA_029864465.1 Gammaproteobacteria bacterium
TGTGTTGTCGGCCGAGGAAATCGAGCAACTGCGGGCGCAGGCTGAGGCGCTGCTCGCCGAGCTACTTCCACAGCAGGCGCGCCTCGGGGAGCTATCGGCGGCGAACTGGGGTGAGGAGACTTGGGCGGAGTACGAGGCCTCTGCGCGTGCCGGCGATGATGCCTATCTCGCGAATGATTTTCAGGACGCGGTTCCGGCTTACGCGCGCGCGCTCGAGGTCGGCGAGCTGTTGCTCGCGCGGTCGGTCAGCATCATCGATGCGGCATTACAGGCCGGCAGCGCCGCGCTCGTTGCGGGCAACGCAGTATTGGCAGCGGAGCAATATCGGATCGTGCTCGAGATCGAGCCCGAGAACACAACGGCCCATCGCGGGCTCGAGCGTGCTGAGCGGCTGCCCGAGGTCTTGCGGCTGACGCGCCAGGGGGAGATCTTCGAGCGCGACGGTGCGCTCGAGGATGCGGCCAGTGCTTTTCGCGATGCGTTAGCGATCGATTCGGAATGGGATCCTGCGCGCTCGTCGCTCGCGAATGTCGAAAACCGGTTACGAAACCGCAGCTTCGATCAGCTGATGTCGCAGGGGTTCAGCGCACTCGCGCAAGAGGATTTCGACGAGGCGTTGGAACGGTTCACGGCTGCGCTTGCGGCCCGCCCGAGCTCGGAAGAGGCGATGGCGGGTAGACTGCAGGCCGAGCAGGGCCAGCGGCTCGCCCAGATCGCGCTCATCGAAGCCAGGGCGATCGTCGCTGAGGCCACCGAGCGTTGGGCTCGAGCCATCGAGTTCTACGAGAGCGCGCTGGAGACAGATGCGACGCTCGTGTTCGCACGAGAGGGCCTGGAGAGGGCGCGGCGCAGAGGCGACCTCGACTCGAAGTTGGTTTATCTGCTCGAGAACCCGAATCTGCTCTTCGACGATACCGTTCTGGCCGATGCGCAGGCTTTGCTTGCTGATGCGCGAACTGTTACCGAGGCTGGGCCGCGTCTTACCGAGCAAAGCGCCGAGCTCGAGCGGCTCCTCCGCTTGGCCTCGACGCCGATCGCGATTGAGCTGCAGTCCGACGAGCGCACCGAGGTCACGGTCTACCGCGTCGGCAAGCTCGGTACTTTCGCGCAGATGACGCTCGAGCTGCGGCCTGGGACCTATACGGCCATCGGCAGCCGCGACGGCTATCGCGACGTTCGACAGACGTTCACGATCCTTCCCGGTAGAACGCTCGAGCCGGTCCGCGTTGAATGTAGGGAGACGATTTGATGGTCAGCGACGAGTGGATCGTGCACACGCGCGTCGACGATCAGCAGCGCCGGTTCGCGCGGGAAGCGCTGCCGCTTACGATCGGCGCGGAGTCGAATGCCGACGTTCGACTACAAGATGTCACCGGCTCCGTGCAAATCGGTGAACTGGATGGCGCTTTCTTCATTCAGCCGGGTCGTGACACACGCAACCTGCGCATCGACGGCGAGCTCGTCAGAGGCTCACGCTGGCTGCGCGGTGGGGAGACCGTGGCCCTCGATACCGCTCGGCTCGTTTGCAGGGTCGACGGCGGGCAGCTCACGTTGACGATCGACGGACACGTGACGGGCGGTGATACGGCGCCGCCTGATCTCGATGAGCTGGCGCGGGAAACTGCGGATATTGGTGCGCTGGAGATCAAGCCGATCGCGTTTCGCCCGCAGGCTGATACCGTGACTGACGCACCGTCAACGCGCGCGCGGGCCGCGACGATAGGCGTTGGAAGCGCGTTCGCTGTGCTGGCCGTCCTCGGATGGTTCGCATTTACGGCGAAATCGGTGGAGATTACCGTCACGCCGGCACCCGTTGAGCTCAGTCTGCCTGATACGCTCTTTAAGCTGAGATTGACCGATCGGTATCTTCTGCGCTCGGGCTCGCATCGCGTGGCAGCGACGCTGCCTGGTTACTATCCGCTCGATACGGAAATCGACGTTGGGTTCTCATCGGATCAATCGTTCGAGCTCGAGCTCGTCAGGCTACCTGGGCTCATCACGCTCACGACGATCCCCGACATCGGCGCCGAGGTGCGCGTCGACGGTGAACCGCTCGGCGTCACACCGATCACCGACGCGGAGATTCGGCCGGGCGCCCATCGCATCGAGTTCGTCGCGGACCGTTATCTGGCGGAGGTTCGCGAGCTCGATGTGGTCGGCGGCGGCGAGCGGCAGAGCCTCGACGTTGCGTTAACACCCAATTGGGCGCCCGTCACGGTTGCAAGCCAGCCGGCTGGCGCTGAGATTCTAGTCGACGGCACGGTGATGGGTGTGACGCCGCTCGACGTGGAGATCACGGCTGGCCAGCACGATATCGAGCTGCGGCTGCGCGGCTACAACGCCTGGCGAGATTCGATTTCCGTGCTCGCCGACCAGCCGCAGGTGCTGCGGCCGGTCGAGCTCACGCAGGCTGATGGGCGAATCGAGCTCGTCACTGATCCGGAGGGCGCGGCGGTCAGCGTCAACGGCGAGTTTCGCGGCCAAACTCCGTTAACCTTGCGGCTCGACCCTGGCAGGCAGCACTCGCTGAGCTTGACGAAGCCGGGCTATGAATCGATTTCGCAGACGTTGTCTGTCGAGGCCGACAGCGGCCGCCGGCTCGCACTCTCGCTCGTGGCGCAAATCGGCGTCATCGATATCGTCAGTGAGCCGGTCGGGGCGCAGATATTCGTCGACGGTGTCGGCGCTGGAACAACGCCTCAGCAGCTGACCCTCACGGCGTTGCCGCACGATCTGGAAATTCGCCTCGATGGATACGCTGTCCAGACCCGAGAGATCACTCCGCGTCCAGGCTTTCCACAGGAATGGCGTGTCGACCTCGAGCAGCTTGACGCACTGACCGGGTCTGGTTATGCGCGAACAGTGCAGACGGGCCTTGGCCAGGAGCTCAGACTCATTTTGCCGGGCGAGTTCACGATGGGTTCGTCGCGGCGTGAGCAGGGGCGGCGCACGAACGAGGTATTGCGACCGATTCAGCTCAGCGAGGCGTTCTACCTCGGTGTGAAGGAGGTCTCCAACGCCGAGTTTCGGGCCTTTGCGGCCGATCACGACTCGGGGAGTTTCTCTGGAGTGAGTCTCAACGACGACGAGCAGCCCGTCGTGCGCGTGGCTTGGGAACAAGTTGCGCAGTATCTCAACTGGCTCAGCATTCGGGACGGTTTTCAGCCGGTGTACGCAGAGACGAACGGCGTGTGGGCGCCCGTACGCCCGCTGCGCAGCGGTTACCGGCTACCGACCGAGGCCGAGTGGGCATGGGCAGCTCGATTCGCCGAGCAGGAGCAGCCGCTGGTTTATCCGTGGGGACTGGAGTTCGACCCTCCGGACCGTCACGGTAACTATGCCGATATTGCGGCTGCCGAATTACTGCCTACGGCACTAGTCACGTATAACGATGATTTCGCCGTCGCCGCGCCCGTCGGTAGCTTCGAGCCCAACGCCGTCGGTATTTTCGATCTCGGTGGCAACGTCGCCGAATGGGTCCAGGACTACTATGAGATCGGTAGCAGTGCGACCACGCAGGTGCTCGTCGATCCGCTCGGACCTACCGAGGGGCGGGCGCATGTCGTGCGCGGCTCGAGCTGGCGCAGCGCCACTCTGCCCGATCTTCGGGTGGCGGCGCGAAATTACAGCACCGAAGCCAGAGAGGACATCGGTTTTCGGATCGCAAGAAACTTGGAATGATCGCTGGTTGTTAGGGTCTAAATAACGGAGAGTTCGAGACGGAGATGCCATTTATGAGCGCAAATCGATGGATGCTCGCCGCGCTGCTATGGGGAGCGCTCGCGCTAGCCGTCTCGGCGCAGGAGTCGCAGGAGGAGGCGCCGCCGGCCGAGCCTGCGCCGCCGCCGGCCGAGCCTGCGCCGCCGCAGGCCGATGAGGAACGGACTCTCGAGGAGATATTCATTCCTAGTGAGGAGATCGGCGCGGACGAGGAAGTCACATTTCCGATCAATATCTAACCCGGTCGACGATCGGTCCGGCTACCAAGGAACGGCGGAGTGATAGGAGCCTATGAAGCGTACATTTCCGACAGAGTTTCTCTACCAGGTATTCGCGTTGATCATTGCGGTTATCGTCGTGCACGCTGTCTATGTGACGGTGGTACGCCCGCGTGCGACCGAGGTGATGGCAGAGCAGACGCTACGCATTCAGGAGGAGGAGAACTACACGGCCGAGCGTTCCATATGGGTCTTGATCCGAGATTTCGAGCAGGAGTCCTGCTTCGTGCTCATGATATGGGCGTTCTCGATCATGGGGTTCAAGGCGACCACGTCGTTGTCCGAGCGCGCGCTGCTGCAGCGCGAGCTTATTCCCGTACCGGACGGCGTGCGCATCTTGCCCGAGGACAGTCGCGAATACGCGCGTACGATCCAGGCATTGCCGGATCGCATGCGTGGCATGTTGTTGCCACGCGTGTTGCTCTCGTCGCTCGAGCGGTTCGGCTCGACACGCAACGTGCAGGATGTCTCTTCAGTAGCCAATACACTATGCGAGTCGGAAGGTGAGCGGCTCGAGTCCGAGTTATCGATGATCCGCTACATCGCATGGGCGATCCCGTCAGTCGGGTTTATTGGCACGGTACGCGGTATCGGTGACGCGCTCGGGCAGGCCCACCGCGCCGTGGATGGCGATATCGCCGGGGTCACGCAGAGTCTGGGCACCGCATTCAACTCGACGTTCATCGCGTTGCTCATATCGATTGTCGTCATGTTCCTCGTGCATCAGCTACAGCTTCTGCAGGAGCGTCTCGTGTTCGATACGCAGACCTATATCGATCACAATCTCATTCGCCACATGCAGGCGCGGGATTAGCGGTAGGCAGGACGGGTACGATGTCGACTATCGCCATTGACATCAACGATGCGGGTATCGTTCTTGCTGACGAGTCGGGCATCGTCGCGGATGAGCCCGGCTATGCCTTCGTTGAAGGCCAGGCGATTCTTACCGGCCGGGACGCCTATGCGAAGGCGCGGCTGCATCCACGCCAGAGCAGCAACCGCTATTGGGATAGCCTGACGCTCGAGCCGGGGAGTGCGGGCGTCGACGGTGTCGGTAGCGCTGCGGAGCTCGCGTATGCGCAGCTCAAAGCGCTTTGGGAGAACTACGGCGGCAACCGTAACGATGCGTTATTGCTCGTTCCAGGTTATTACGGCCGTGATGAGCTCGGTGTATTGCTCGGATTGGCTCATGAATGTGACATCCCAGTACGCTCGATGCTGAGCTCGGCGGCCGCAGCCGCAGCTGCCCCGTACCCCGGTCGCCAACTCGTGCACGTCGACGCCGGGTTGCACCGTGTGTCGGTGACGCCGCTTGCGCAGGGCGAGGATGTCGCGGCCGATATGGAAAGATCGCTCGGCAACACCGGGCTCGCCTCGATTTCGGATCTGCTTGCGAAGCGCGTTGCGGAGCTCTTCGTGCTCGCGACACGCTTCGATCCGTTTCACAGCGCTGCGAGCGAGCAGCTTGTCTATGATCGCCTGCCGGCGTGGCTCGGCGAACTCGAACGGCACCCGGACTCAGTCGAGCTCAAGCTGCCGCGCGGCGGCGAGGATTTAACCATCGAAGTCGAAGGCGCGCAGCTCATTGGCGTCATGACGGGTTTCTACAAAGCTATTGTCCAGCTCATCGCCCAATGTCGAGAGCCCGGTGCGGAGCTCGTCGTGCTGTTGTCCGATCGTCTGGCAAGGATGCCCGGTATTGTCAGTGAGCTCGAGCGACTCGATGATGCGCTTGTCGTGACGTTGCCTGCCGGGCAGGCTGCGCTTGGCGCTGTGAGTCAGTCAGAGGCGCTCATCGGGGATTCAGGCAACGTGCGGCTGCTCAAGCGCATGCCGTGGCGGGAGCCGCCCGCCGAGCCCGCGCCCGCCCGGCGCACTCTGGAGCCCGATGCGCCCGAGCCCGCACCCGCAGCCTCGACGGCCGACGATCCGGCCAGCCACATCGTCTATCGTGGAATCGCTTACCCCGTGGATTCGAGCGGCATTGTGATCGGCAGGGAACCGATACCGCAGCGGCGCACGATCGTACTGAACGGCGGGCAGGGCGGCGTCTCTCGGGCACATTGCGAGCTCGTCAGGCAGAACGGTGAGCTCAAGCTCGTCGACAGGAGCCGCTTCGGCACGTTCGTGAACGAGAAGCGCATCTCAGGCGAGATCGCGTTGCAGCCGGCGGACGTGATCCGCATCGGCTCACCGGGTGAGCAGCTCCAGGTCATCCGTATGGAGGCCGCCGATGGCACGTAAGCGCCTTAATGTCTTCTCTCTCGCGTTTCTCGACGCAATGACGTGCGGCTTCGGTGCGGTCATTCTATTTTTCATGATAATCAACGCGAACGTCGATCAACGTCGCACCGTGATCCTCGACGATTTGTCGGCCGAGGTCGATCGCATGGAGCTGAAGGTTCTCACGGGGCGTAAGAATCTCGTTCAGCTCAAGCAGGACCTGGCCGAGCTCATCGAGCAGTGGGCTGTGCTTCGTGGCATGCGCCAGGAGATCGTCAGCGAAGTGCAGCAGACCGAGTCCGAATTCAGCATCATGACGGCCGACACGGAGTCGCAGACCGAGATCATCGAGCGGCTGCGTTCCGATCTCGAGCAGCTTCAGGCTGAAACGGAGCGTTTGTCAGCCGCTAGCATTACTCCGGACGATGCCGGCAATCGAATTCGCAGCTTCATAGGCGACGGCAATCGGCAGTATCTAACGGGCTTGCGCATGGGCGGCGAGCGCGTCGTCGTTCTGGTGGATGCGTCCTCGAGCATGCTCGATCGAACGATCGTCAACATCATCAGGCGGCGCAATATGCCGCTGCAGCAGCAGATCAATTCGCCGAAGTGGCAGCAGGTCGTCAACACGGTCGACTGGCTGACGACGCAGATTCCGCCCGGGACCCAGTTTCAAGTCATCGCGTTCAATGACACGGCCTGGTCGCTCATCGAGGGCACCGACGGGGAGTGGCTTACTGTTCGCGACGGCGCCCAGCTCGAAGAAGCCGTACAGGCACTACGCAACATGGCGCCGAGCGGGCCGACAAGCCTGCACATGGCGTTCGAAGCGATGCGCCCACTCGATCCGAAGCCTGACAATATCTATCTGCTCGTCGATGGCTTGCCGACGATTGGCGAGGTGATTCCGATCAAGGCCGGCGTGACGGGCCGAGAGCGCATGGGGCATTTCAACCGTGCAGTTCGTGATCTACCCTTCAACGTGCCCGTTAATATTATCTTGTATGCGATGGAAGGCGATCCACAAGCAGCGCCCGCCTATTGGTGGCTTGCGCTGCGGACCGGCGGATCCATGATGGCGCCATCGGAGGATTGGCCATGAGCAAGAAACGCCGCGACACCGAGAGCATGAACTTGTCGTTCCTCGACGTTATCACGTGCGGCTTCGGCGGCATCATCCTGTTGCTCGTTATAACGAAGATGTTCGAGCCGATCCGACTGGAGGAAAGCCACACCGAGCTCGAGGGGCTCATCACGCGTTACCAGGAGGAGCTCAACGACATTCTCGGTGAGACCGATGTCGTGCAACGCGAACGGTTGATGACGGCCGAAAATGTCGAGCAAGACGAAATTCAAATTGCCCAGTTGCAGGAGGAGCTCGTTCGCATCCGTGCCGCCGTTCTCGCCAGCGAGGACGACGCGAGTGTGTCGTCGGAGCTCGCCGGACAGCTCGCGCAAGCCAAGCAGCGCCTGACCGAAGAGATGCAGCGGTTGCTCACGGATTACCGGCCTGATCCCGATGAATACATGGTTGGCGGTATTCCGGTCGACAGTGAGTACATCATCTTCATCATCGATACGTCGGGCAGCATGCAACGCTATGCCTGGGACCGTGTCCGTCGTCAGATCAGCGAGACGCTTGCTGTCTACCCGCAGGTGCGTGGCATCCAGGTCATGAACGACATGGGCGAGTACATGTTCAAGAGCTACCGGAACGAATGGATTCCGGATACGCCGGGTCGGCGCGAGGCAATCAACGATGCGCTCTCGAGCTGGAATGCGTTCTCCAACTCGAGCCCCCGTGAGGGTATCCTCGCGGCGATCGAGGCGTTCTATGATCCGACGAAGAAGATCAGCCTCTATGTGTATAGCGATGATTTCTCTGCCGGGTCGATCAACGCGGTCGTACGCGAGGTAGATCGCCGCAATCTGGCTGGCGCCGACGGCACGCGCAGGGTGCGCATTCACGCCGTTGCGTTTCCTGTCTACTACGAGGTCGCCAACGGCGAGCTACTGTCCTCGGCCCGGTTCGCGATCTTGATGCGCGAGCTCTGCCAGCGAAACGGCGGAACCTTCGTCGCGCTGCCCTCGCTCAGACGCTAGCGGCTAGTCGTTACAGCTGGTGACAGCGTTGCGCTCTGCGTAGCGGCCACCCCATGACGACGCCCCCTCAGGGCATGGCTGGCGAAATCGCCCGTCCGGTGCCCGCCATTATTCGTCATTTTTCAGCCGCTCAGCGTCATTCTTTGGCATCGACTCGCCAGCCCCGCGCGCTCCAATGAGTCCGTGCACTAAGGCACAGGGCGATCGTAAGGAGCGAAGTCATGATCAGAAAAATCATTATCACGGGAATTTCAGCAACGATGATGACGAGCGTCGGCTGGACCGCGGAACAGGACCAGGAGCCGACGAAGGAGCGGATCGGTGTCGCGAGTGGCGCCGTTTTGGGAGGCCTGGCGGGTGGGCCGATCGGTGTCGTCTTGGGTGCGGCGTTCGGCGGTTGGCTCGGGGACGAGTTCGACGTGCAGCGCCGCGAGCGGGACGACTTCGAGCAGCGCTGGGCGTTGGCCAGCGAAGAGGTTGCCAATCTCAATGGCCTTGTCCAGGGCAGCGAACGTGAGCTCGAGCGACTCAGGGCCGATTTCAGCCGTGACGCGACGACGATGCGCGAGAAAGTTCGGGAGGCGCTCGATGTACAGGTGCTTTTCAAGACCGGGGATACGTCTCTGGCCGAGGAGACAGGCAATCGGCTCACACGGCTCGCAGAGCTCGTCGCGGACATGGACGGAATGCTGCTGCGTATCGAGGGTCATGCCGACGCGCGTGGTGCTGCGGAGTTCAACGAGCAGCTTTCGGCGCAGCGTGCGGCCACGGTCAGGGATGTGCTGATTCGGGCCGGCGTGCCGTCGGCACGAATCGTCATCGATGCACTCGGCGAGCGCGAGGCACATGCTGTCGGTGAGGATGTCGACGGCATGGCGCTCGATCGCCGCGTGCAGCTGACGTTGATCCCGTCAGCCGCCGAAGGCCGGATGGCGCGCGAGTAGCCCCGTGCGCATCTTGGGCGGTGTCGCGCCGGTCACGGCGGTGCGACACCGCTCCTTCTTCTGGTCATGGCGAGCTACAGCCTCGGTAGCGTCAACGTTCAGTCAGAAGCGGACGATATCTCGATTCCAACTCGTATTTTACGCGCCGCTGATCTCTTCGGGCACATCAGCCTGGCGGCTTCGTCGCTTTTACTTCCTTGACAGTATCCCTTTCACTGATTCGTGACTGCCAGTTGATAACGTTCTTGTAAGGGGATAGGTCAAAGTCAAACATCGGCGACCAGCTACAGACGATAAATAGATAGGCATCGGCGACCGTGAATTTGTCTCCCAGCAAGTAGTCTCTGTCCTTGAGTTGGGAATCTACGTAGGCGAAGCGACCATTGAGTCGTTGGGTCACGAACCTTCGCATTTCTTCGGGAAGATTCGGATTGAAGAAATTGGAAAAGCCCTTGTGTATCTCTGAGTTGATGAAGCCCAGCCATTCGTGCAACCTGGTTCGCTCGATAGTTCCGTTCGGCGGGGCCAGTTCAGAGTCGGGATACCGGTCAGCGATGTACTGCAATATCGCAACATTCTCCGTTAGCAATTCGCCGTCGTCGAGCTCCAAGACCGGAACATAGCCCTTCGGATTGATATCGTTAAGGTGTCGGCCATCTGGGAGGATCCGATCGGTCTTCAAGTTCAATTTCACGAGCTCGAAATCGGCGCCGGCTTCCAGCAAGGCGATGTGAGACGCGGAAGAACAGGATCCGGGAGAGGTATAAAGTTTCATTCATTTACTCCGCCACGTGCTGAGATGAGCGTCACTCAGCCTCCGTATCGTCGAATTATGTGGCCTGAGACGGCGTGTATATAGACTAAACGGCCACGAGCGGACGTACCCTTAATAGAGAACGAGGTTTTTTCTAGCGAGAAAGGCCGAGCTGCGTCAATAAGTTCGGTGCACCGACGCTGTCGCGCAGCCGCGGCACCACGACGACGGGGCAGCCGTTGCTGAAACGCTCGATGCTGAGTGCGGTTTCACTGGCGGCAACGGGCTGACTTTCCGACTCACTGACAATAATCCCGCATACAGGGATGTCGCGTGCCTTGAGTACCTCGAACGCGGTCAGCGTGTGACTGATCGCGCCGAGATAGCTGCCGGTCACAAGCAGTGCAGGCACTTCGAGTGCGGCGATCCAGTCGGTCACGGTGTGTTCGTTATCGAGCGGCACGAGAACGCCGCCGACGCCTTCGATCAGTGTTGCGCCTCGTCCGGCGACGTTGCGGCAATAGTCGACGAGCTCCGTGTAGGGTAGGGATCGTCCCTCACGCGCTGCCGCCATGTCCGGCGAGAGGGGCGCTTGGAACCGCCATGGGCTGATCTTATCCAAATGACTGCGATCGAGAGGCCGGCCGAGGGCAGTGAGCAGAACGCCGGAATCGCTCGCAGCGGCGTCATTCTCGTCGAACCCCGTGACGACGGGTTTGAGCACGTCGACATACGTGCCACGTTCTCGAAGCTGCTCGATCAGCAATCTCGTGACGAAAGTCTTGCCGACGCCCGTGCCCGATGCCGTGACGAACGTCGTGTTCATAGCCTGGCAAGCACTGCAGTCATTGCCCCGGCCAGTCCCTCGATGTCTTCAGCTGAATGCGCAGCCGAGAACGTCACGCGCAATCTCGCCGTGCCTTCGGGCACGGTCGGCGGGCGAATCGCGACGACGAGGAAGCCCAGCTCCTCGAGCGCGGCACTCGCCTGCACGGCACGCTCCGGCGTTCCCAGCACGATCGGGACGATCGGGCTCTGCGGTTCCGGAATCTTTAATGCCGCGGCAAAGGCCGCTGCATTAGCCAACGGTTTCGCCACGAGCGCGGGGTCGCTAGCGATGATTTCGAGCGCTTTAGTTGCTGCGGCGACGACACCCGGTGGCAAGCCCGTCGTATAGATCAGGCTGCGCGCTCGGTTGCGCAGCAAGTCGGCCACGGCCCGGCTCGTGCACACGTAACCCCCGTAGCTTCCGACGGCTTTTGAGAGCGTGCCCATCTGCACTGCGATTTCGAGCGGCACGCCGTCAACAAACCCTGAGCCACGACCGTCACCGACTACGCCGAGGCCGTGCGCGTCATCCGTCATGAGCCACGCATCGTGTCGCCGCGCGCTTGCCAGAAGCGCAGGCAATGGCGCTAGATCGCCGTCCATGCTGAACACGCCCTCGGTCAACACAAGACAGTGGTGGTGTTGCCCGCGGTGCCCCGCGAGCAGTGCTTCGGCCTGCGCGGCATCGTTGTGCGCGAAACGGAGCACATGGCTTCTGGCGAGCGTAGCACCCGCGAACAAGCAGCTGTGGCAGTGCTCGTCCATGACGATCAGATCCTCGGATCCGACGAGTGCGGGAATTACGCCGACGTTGGCCAGGTAGCCGCTGCCGAAAACAACGGCATCTTCGGTGCCCTTGAGATCCGCGAGGCGCCGCTCCAGTGCTGCGTAGAGCGGATGGTTGCCCGTCACGTGCCGTGATGCCCCCGCGCCGGCGCCGAAATCGTGTGTTGCCCGGCAACTCGCCTCGATCACGTCTGGATGCTGCGATAAGCCGAGATAGTCGTTGCATGCAAACGAGACGAGCTCGTGAGAGCCACGCAATGCATGGGCTTCGCTCTTGCGGCCCGTCTCGATCAGCGTGCGTCTCAGCTTACGCGTTTCGAGGCTCGCGAGTTTGCCGGTCGCGAAGCGCTGTAAGGAGTCGTCGCTCAACTGCAGAATTCCGGGGTAGGCTGCCGATCATGGTGCCACGATCGGAGAAGTAGGTCAGTATAGCGGGATCTGCGATTCCGGCTGGTCGACCAGCGTATCGGCACAGCCCTGGTGGAGATGCGATGTGACGAACGAAAATGTCTTCGAGACTCGGCTCGCCAAGGATATTTGGGAAACCAAGTACCGGTATGCCCGTGGGCCGGTGCCCGAGGTTTCCGTCACAGACACGTGGCAGCGAGTCGCCCGCGCGATCTCGCGCGTCGAGGCTAACGACCCGGATGGATGGCGCGCGCGTTTCCTCGGCGTTCTCGAGGGATTTAAGTTCCTGCCCGGCGGGCGCATTCTCGCCGGGGCGGGTACCCGCCATTCCACGACGCTCTGCAACTGTTTCGTCATGGGCTTCATCGATGACTCGATGGAGAGCATCTTCGAGCGGCTCAAGGAAGGCGCGCTGACGATGCAGTGGGGCGGAGGTATCGGTGTCGATTTCTCGACGCTGCGGCCGCAGGGTGTGGCTGCCGCAACGCGTAATACGACGGCTTCGGGGCCCGTGTCGTTTATGAGCGTCTGGGATGCAATGTGCGGCGCGTTGATGTCGACCGGCTCGCGCCGCGGCGCCATGATGGGGACACTGCGTTGCGATCATCCGGACGTCCGGACTTTCGTCAACGCCAAACGTACGGCTGGTGTGCTGAGTAATTTCAACCTCTCGCTGCAGGTGACGGACGAGTTCATGGCTGCTGTCGCTGCCGACGCGTCGTTGCCGTTGTGCTTCCCTCTCGCGGGGAGCGAGACGGCCGCGCAGATGCGCCTGCTACGCTGGCCTGGTGCCGATGCCGAGCTGCCGTGCCGGGTGTTCGCCTCTGTGAGCGCCACCGATCTCTGGCACGAGATCATGAGCGCGGCGTTCGAGACGGCCGAGCCCGGGGTGTTGTTCGTTGACCGCATCAACCAGCTCAATAACCTCTATTACTGTGAGCACATTACGACGACGAATCCCTGCGGCGAGATTCCTCTGCCGCCGTATGGGGCCTGTGTGCTCGGCTCGCTGAACCTGACCGCGTTCGTCCGCGATCCGTTCTCGCGCGGTGCCGAGTTGCAGCTCGAGGAGCTCGGGCACGCCGCTGCCGTGGCCACGCGCTTTCTCGATAACGTCATTGACTGCTCCGCATTTCCGTTGTCCGAGCAACGTGAGCAGGCACAAGGGGCGCGGCGCATCGGCCTCGGGCTAACGGGGCTCGCCGATGCGCTCATGATGCTCGGACTCGATTATGCGAGCGATGCCGGTCGTGGGCTTGCCGAGACGACGATGCGCTGCGTTCGCGATGCGGCCTATCGTGCCTCGATCGGGCTCGCCGAGGAGAAGGGCAGCTTTCCGTTCTACGATCGTGATGCGTACCTTGCAGGTGAATATGTCGGTGACCTGCCGGACGACCTGAGAGACGGAATCGCCCGGTCCGGCATTCGCAACAGCCATCTGCTCGCAATCGCTCCGACGGGGACGATCAGCTTGCTCGCGAACAATATCTCCAGTGGGATCGAACCCGTATTCGCGTACGAGGGCCAGCGCCGAGTCCTCGATCGCACGGGCGAGCCAGAGGCTCGAGAGGCGATCGACTATGCCTATGCGTTGTGGCGCGCGCGGAACTCGAGGCAAACTCGATTGCCGGCGTATTTCAAAACGGCTCAGGAAATTTCAGCCGAAGATCATCTGCAGATGCAGGCGACCATGCAGCCGCTTGTCGACAACTCGATTTCGAAGACGATCAATGTGCCCGAGCATATTTCGAAGGAAGATTTCGCGTTCATCTATGCACGTGCGCACGAATTGGGGCTCAAGGGGTGCACGGTATTTCGGCCGAATGCTGTCAGGGGAAGCGTGCTCTCGCGGTCGAGCGGCGAGGCGATCCCGGGTTGCCCACTAGAGAGATAGGCGGGCCAGTCTAGTCGTCTCTGCGCCAGGCTAGACGGATGAAGTAGCCTTCCTCGTCGTAATGCATGTCGAGCTCGCCGTTCCAGGCGCTATTCAGCGCTTCGGCAATACGTCGCGGCAAGTGGACGTCGGTCGTCGTGATGCGCAGGCCGTCATCGAGCTCTTCGATGTCCATGATGCGATTCAGGGGATGTTCGGTCTTTTCCGTCTCCTCGATATTCTTCGCGAGATTCAAGATCTCCTGCTTATGCGCGGCGACGAAAGCGCCTTGAATAGCCAGCTCACCTGCCGGGTAGCGGTCCGCGATGCGTTGACACGCCTGGCACAGCTGACTGTTGGCCTCGCCGTCCGGGACCTCGTCCCACGTCCAGCGGCCCTTTCGATAACTCGCGCCGCATTGCGGGCATACCGTCGGCTCCTGCAGCTTGCCGCGGAGCTTGTAGGTGTCGTGCCGCCGTTCCTGAACGTTGCGAATGCGCGCGGGTCCTTGCGGTGCGCGATCGTCGACTTTGCTCATTTATTTGTCACCTGCCGAAATAGTTTCATGTCAATGCTAGTTCGAGCAATCGGCCACGCGCGGTTGGCTCGACCGGGGACCTTCGCGCTCGTGTGTCCAAGTAAGTATCAATTCGGATATCCGCGAGGTGCTGCACTGGCCTAAAGTACGAGACTGTCATTCTCTGCTAGGCGCCCCTATTACGGCGATACGTAGTTGTCACGATGAAAGAAAAGATCAAGCGAGTCCTGGTGGCGCTCAAACCCTGGCAGGGCGGGACGCCGCTGTCCGTTTACCATGCGCGCTTCCTGGCCGAGAATCTCGGCGCCGAGCTGCGGTTGTTGAGCTGCGTCTTCGAGCCGGAGATCTCGCTCGGCGTTTTCAACGAAGAGCCCGAGGCTGCGGCTGCGCAGGTCGGGCTGGTCGAGTCCGAACGCAGCGTGCTGGCGGATCTTGCCGCATCGCTGGCCGACTGGGGCATCTACGCCCAGGTCGAGGTGCGCTGGGGTTACCCGGCTGAGGAGGTCGTTCTCGCCGAGATCGAGAGCTGGCAGGCGGATCTGCTCGTCGTCGGCACGCATCAAGCCGGATCCAGGCCGTATACGCGGCTTGCCCAAGTCGATTGGCAGCTGATGCGTAGCTGCCCCTGCCCGATGCTCCTCGCGCGCGACCCGCAGTTCGAGGGATACACGAAGGTGCTCGCGGCCGTCGATCCGCTCCACCGCCATGCCGAGCCGTCCGGGCTGGATCAGAGCGTTCTCGAAGCCGCGTCTCTGCTCGCCAAGGCTTCGGAATCAGAGCTGCTCGTCGCCCATGTGCATCCCGATCCCCAAGACTATGCGTTGGCCTCCGCCGTCGAGGTGTTGCCGGGCGTCTATTACGGCAACGAAAATATCGAGGATGTGCACAGAAAAGCGCTTATGGAGCTCGTCGAAAACTTCGGAATCAGGCGTTCGCAGGTTCTGTTGACGTCGGGAGATCCAGCCGAGCAGCTCGGCAATTTGATTGTCGAGAATGACGTTGATCTCGTCGTCCTCGGTGCGCTCAAGCGCGGCAGGCTCGAGCAATGGCTGCTGGGCAGCACGGCGGAGCGAGTCGTCGCGGAGGTTAGCTGCGATGTCCTATTGATCAAGCCAGAAGCTTGATCGGCGCCGGTGCGGTTAGCGGGTAATGCGCGGCAAGGGGCTCAGACTCGGCGAAGTGCACGGTATCGAGATCCGGCTCGACCTCAGCGTCGCAATTATCTTCTTTCTTGTCGTTTACAGCCTCGGTGCGGGATTGTTTCCGCAATGGCACGGTGATTGGAGTCCGGGGCTCAGCTGGGCGACGGCCCTAGCGGCCGCATTGCTGTTTTTCGCGTCATTGCTTGCGCATGAGCTCGCGCACTCGATCATGGCGCAACGCCATGGCATCGTCGTGCCGCGCATCACGTTGTTCGTCTTCGGTGGCGTTTCGGAGCTCGAGACAGAACCGCGTACGCCGAGCATGGAGTTCAGCATCGCGATCGTCGGGCCGCTGACGAGCTTGGCGCTTGGCTTGCTGTTTGCGATTCTCGGACTCGATCTCGCCGGTGCCGGCTTTCTCGACGAGCTCCAGGCCGACCCAGAAGCCGCGATGGCTTCGCTCGGGCCGGTGGCGACGCTGCTGATGTGGCTCGGCCCGGTCAATCTCATGCTCGCGATCTTCAATCTCGTGCCGGGCTTCCCGCTCGACGGCGGGCGCGTACTCAGAGCTGCTCTGTGGTGGCTCGGCGGGGATCTGCGGCGCGCGACGCAGAGAGCGTCTCAGGTCGGTAGCGGCTTCGCTTGGGCGCTCATGGCCTGGGGGGCATGGGAGGCGCTCGGGGGCGCTGTTATCCAGGGGTTGTGGCTCCTGTTGATCGGCTGGTTTCTGAACAACGCCGCGCGCGCGAGTTATCTGCAGCTGTTGCTGGTGCAGGCAATGGAGTCGCTCGAGGTCGCCGACCTCATGCGAACGCGTTTCGAGAGCATTCAAGCCGACGCCCCGTTGCAGGATTTCATCGACGACAAGTTGTTGCGCAGTGATCAGGTCGCGTGGCCCGTCCTCGAAGGCGGGCATCCCGTCGGGCTCATCGGCCTCGACTCCATTCGTGCCCGCCTCAAGGAGGAAGCGCAGCCCCGAACCGTCGCAGAGGCCATGGGCGGCATCCACGAGTCCGTTTCGCCGCATCTACGTGGCCGCGAGGCGTTGCAGCTGTTGCTCGAGTCGCGGCGTGATCCCATTCCCGTTCTCGAAGCGGGCCGGCTCGTGGGGCTCCTGTATCATGCCGACCTCATGCGCTGGTTGGCGCTCCACGAGATCGAGACCCGACAGAGAATTCATTTCTAACGAAGAGATATAGCAATGGACCTTAACCCGGATACAGTGCGTTTCATTATCGACAAAGCTCGTGAATTCCACGTCAAGGAAGAGGTGACGATACCCGAGGAGCCGTTGAGTCCTAGCGACGATTGGGCCAGACAGATACTCGCCGATCATGCCGATGACCCGTCGTATCAGGAGGTCAAGGCCACGATCGACGATCTCGAGCCCGACCAGCAGGTGACCTTGGTGGCGCTGATGTGGCTCGGCCGCGGCGACTACGCCGCCGACGAGTGGGACAACGCCGTCGAGAATGCGCAGGATAGCTGGAACGAGCGAACGGCGGAGTATCTGCTCGGAACACCGCTCGTCGCCGATTATTTATCGGAAGGCCTCGATGAGCTCGGCTACGATTGAGCGGCCGATTCCGGCGTCAGTTTTTCGGGGCCGATCTCGCGATCATGATCGAGCAACGCGTGAGCCGCAGTAGCTCACGAACGAGACCCGCGTTGGACCGCGTAAGGTGCGCAGGGGCGACGAGCGCCCGCGCGTTGCCGGCCTGCGCGAGAAAGGCCAATGTATGCGCGCCGAGGCTCGCCGCACGTAAACGCTCGACTCTGACCACAGCGTCTCGGCTGTGCCGGCGCAGCGCAGCCTCGACTTCGGCCTCATGCGATTGCGATCGCTCGCCGAGTAGCACCGTAAGCGAACTATTGCCCGCACGCGCAAGGCTCGCTGCGGCTCGGCCACTCGTTTCCACATCGGCCGCCTCGTCAATGATCGCAAGCACGGTGCTGCCCGTCGTCCAGCCCTCGCGTGCGTAGAGCACGTTCGGTAAATCGGTGCGGCAAAGTTGCTCTAATTGACTGGCCCATATCGACGGCGCGCCAGTCGCAAGCTGGGCGAGTTCGATCACGAGCATCTCGGCGTCTGCGGCAGCAATGGCGAGCTCGCCGACGAGTTGCCCGCGTAGTGTCCTGAACGCGTGCGGCAGACCGAGGCGCGCGGCTTCTCGCTCAAAGATCCGCCTGATTGCGAGCGATTGGGCGTTCAGCTGGCGTTCGAGCTGCGTGAAGTCGAGCGGTCGCGCAGCGCCCGACAGCATGACCTCTGTGGCTAGGCGACTCTGCGCGTGTGCGAGCAGCTCGGTATCCTCAATAAATAGGCCCAGCAGCTTGCAGCTTTGCTCGATCGCGACGTCCCGAAGTAGCTCGAGGCCCGCGCTTCCGGGCGCCGCCGGGTCCAGCGCCACGATGATCGCGCGCCGCTTGTCGTCGGCGTCGATCAACATGTCTGTGCGCGCGACATCTACGTCGACTCCCCTTCGGATTCGGTCTCGTCCTTCTTGGCGTGGTCGAACTCCCGGCGCAGCTCTGCAAGCTCGATGAGCCGTTTTTCGACACGACCGTTGATGCTGTCCTCTGGAAACTGGCCTTCTTCATCCCGCTGACCTGCAGCGATACCGGTCAGCAGCGCGAGCGCCTCGTCGACTGTCGCGACGGGATAGATCGCAAACTGGCCGTTGCGTGCCGCCTCGACGACATCGGCACGCAACATCAAGTGTTTGGCGTTGTCCGCAGGAATCAGAACACCTTGGTCACCTGTGAGTCCACGGGTCCTGCAGATGTCGAAAAATCCTTCGATCTTTTCATTGACGCCGCCGATTACCTGAACTGTCCCATGTTGATTCATCGACCCGGTTACCGCGAGCGTCTGCCGAATCGGTGCATTTGCCAATGCGGAGAGCAGCGCACAGGTTTCGGCGATCGTTGCGCTGTCGCCCTCGACGCCACCGTAGCTCTGCTCGAATACCAGGCTCGCAGCGAAGGATAGCGGCGTCTCGGGAGCAAACGTCGCGCTGACGTAAGCGGATAAGATCAAGACGCCTTTGGAGTGTATCGGGCCGCCAAGCTCGGTTTCTCTCTCGATATCCACGATCTTGCCATCGCCGATGCTGACGTTGGCCGTAATCTTCGACGGCTGACCGAAGGAAAATCGGCCCAGATCGATGACCGACAAGCCGTTCACTTGACCGACCCTCGTGCCTTGCGTGTCGATGAGAATGTCGTCGCGTTGAATCTCCTCGTGCATCTCCGAGCGCAGGCGGTCGAGACGATGAATTTGCGCGTCGATCGCTACCTGAACGTGCTCGGCATGCACGGTATCGCTGTCTACCCGCCGTGCCCAGTAGTCGGACTCTCGAATGAGGTCGGAGACATCACGGAGCCGCGTGCTGAGTTTCTCGGCATCGCCCAGTAGTCGCGAGCTGTGCTCGATGATGCGCGCGACGGCGCGCGGAGTCAGAGGTAAGAGCCCTTCGCGCTGCGCGAGTGTCGCGATGAGTCTGCCGTAGAGCTGGATGTTGTCGTCTGTGCGGTCGATCCGGTTCTCGAAATCAGCCGCGACCTTGAAAAGTTCTTGGAAGTCCGGGTCGAGCTCGCAGAGGAGAAAATACAGGACACGGCTGCCGAGGAGGATGACCTTGCAGTCGAGCGGAATCGGGTCGGGCTCGAGCGACACCGTCGTTACGAGACTAAGCTGTTGCCCGAGCGACTCCATCCGGACAGCTTTCTCGAATAACGTGCGCTTCAGGGACGTCCAGGCATACGGCTCAGTGAGGAGCCGATCCGCGTCGAGAATCAGAAAGCCGCCATTGGCTTTGTGCAGCGCACCGGGCCGGATCATCGAAAAATCCGTGACCAGCGCGCCGAACTGGGGCACGTGCTCTATGCGACCGAGCAAGTTCTGATAAGTAGGGTTGCTTTCGTAGACGATCGGGACGCCACCGTCTTCCGGTTGCTCGACAACCACGTTGACCTGATAGCGCTGCAGTGAGCGAGACGGGTCGGCGCCGAACAATGTCTGCCGCGTTTCTTCGGGCTGGAAATCGGGCGCGTGCGCTAGCACGTCCTCGCGCATGTCCTCGAGGAATCGCAGCACCTCGGGAAACTTCCTATACGCTGCAGTCAGCTCGACGAACGGACCGCGTATTGCGAGCTCGGTGACCTCCCGGTCCAAGGTTCTGATTCGTTCTCGGCGCTGCTTGTGCCACTCGGGCAATTCTTCGATGTGCGCCCTGAGCTTCTCCGTCATGGCTTCCATGGCCGTGGTCGTGCGGTCTTTCTCCTTGTCCGAGAGCTTCTCGAAATCCTTGTCCGAGAGCAGCTTGCCAGTTCGCATCGGCGCGATTGCGAAGCCGTGCGGTGTCGGTACGAGGCTGACATCGTGTTGCTGTGCCTCCTGCTGCAGTGCTTCCATCGTCGCGCGGTGCTTTTCCTCGTACTCCTGCGTAATCTCGGCGACCTGATTACGATAGTGTTCGCTCTCGAAAGCAGCTGGTATTGCGGCGAGCAACTCATCGACGATGCTTGCCACGTCTTGCTTCAGCGTCGCACCTTTTCTGGCTGGCAGGCGCAGTGCGATAGGCTTGCGCTCGTCATTGAAATTGTTGACGTAGCACCAATCCGACGGCGCGGCCTCGGTTCTCAGAGACTCGAGATATTCCTTGACGATACGGCGCTGGTGACTGCCGTCCGGTCCGAGAACGAACAGGTTGTAGCCATCTCCGGTCATGCGAACGCCGAACTCAAGCGCCGACAATGCCCGCTGCTGGCCCACGGCGATATCGAGTTCAGCAAGCTCGGCGGTCGTGCCGAAGGCAAAGGCGCTCGCGTCACAGTGGTTGTAGAGCGACTCTGCGGCCAACGGCTGAGGACTGTTAATCGCTGGTATTTCTTTCGGCACGGTCTAGCTCGAACGTTTCATCAGGTGGTTGCAGCATAGTACCAGTGTGGCGATGGGCTCGTGCACGGGGTTTATCGAACGGCCAGGATCTGCTCGAGAACCCGTTGACTGTTCCGGATACCCTCCGTATCGATAACGACGGTTCGCCGCCGCTCGGTATCGGTGAGACAGTCGCTCGTCTCGAGTTGGTATTCCAGCACACTGATGTCAGCCTCGGAGACGTCCGCGCCCGCGGCTTGCCGTGCAGCGATCCGGTTGCGTAACGTCTCGGGCTCAGCCGCGCACTCGAGAATCACGAAATCCGCCTCGGCCCGATTGGCGAGCTTCGCAAACAACTCGCGCTGCTCGCCGAGTAGAAATGCCGCGTCGACGATAACGTTTAGCCCGGCCCCAAGCCCAGTCTCGGCATGGCGCGCAAGCGTTGCGTATGTCAGAACCGACATGTCCTCAGCGTAGATACCGCCGGCAACGGGCGAGCCGCTGCGTTGGCGCTCCGAGAATCCCGCAAGGCGTTTTCTCTCGACGTCGGATCGGAGCCTGATCGCGGGCAATGTCGGAATCAGATCCCCGCTCCAGGTGGTCTTGCCGCTGCCCGAGTACCCGCGCGTGATCACGAGCAGCGGACGGTTCGTCACGACGAGATCGTCCGCTAGCGTGAGGTACGGACCTGCCTCTGTGGCCGGATTCAGGTCGTCAGTCTGAGCTGCCTTGATCGCGCGAACCTTGGCGCGTACGAGTGCCCGGTGAACGAGGTAGTAGCGCAGCACCGAGAGACCGTCGTAATCGCCCGTGATCTCGAGATAACGATTCAAGAACGTGAACGCGAGATCCTTTGAGCCGTGGGCCACCAGATCCATGACGACGAAAGCCGCCTCATCGATGACGTCGATCCAGCGCAATTCAGGATCGAACTCCAGTGCGTCGAACGGCAGAAGCCGATCGCGCCAGCGCACGAGATTTTCGAGGTGCAGATCGCCGTGGCCTTCCTTGATTGCGCCCGCTTGCTTGCGCTGCGTCAGTGCATTCCTCAGGCGCTTGCCTTGATCGCGCACGTATCGGTGCACGACGCTATCTGGCCCGAGGGTGGCCGGCACGGCTGCTGCGGTTTCGGCAAGATTCTTCTCGACCGATCTGATGATCGCCGCGGCCGCGCCATAGTCCGAATGAATCGGTGCCGCCGGCAACTGCGCATGAAACTCGCCGATGAGCTCCGCCAGTTCGGCTATCTCGGCCGATCTGACGGCTCCGTTTGCGATTTGTCGGTCGAGACGCGCGTCGGCGGGGAACTCGCGCATGCGGACTGCGTAGTCGATCGCCGGCTCGTCATCCAGGATCGGATCGTCTCGAGTACCGCCGATCGAGACGACGTCGAGATAGATTTCAGGTGCGAGGCGACGGTTGAGCCGGATTTCTTCTTCGCAGTAGCGCCGTCGTGCATCTGCTGAACTGAAATCGAGAAACGGCAGTGTCACGGGTTTTTTGATCTTGAGCGCAATCTCTCCCGTCAACAGCACCCAGGAGATATGTGTCTCGACGAGCGTTACAGCCGTCACGCCTTTGCCGTGTCGATCCGGATTCAGTAACGCTTGGATCAGCGGATCGATGGTCTCACGCGGGCCCATCGGAGGTTCTGAGATAGGTGTTAGTCACTCTCTGAACGAACGTTCTCGCTCGATCTGTTTTGCGGAAATCTCAGCGATGAAGCTCAGTTCCTTCGTTAGAATGCTCATGACGTCGTCCACGCTAAGCACGCCAAACAGCCCGCCATCGTCGTCGAGCACGGGGATGCGGCGCACACCTTTTATGCCCATGAAACGCAGTGTCTCGAATACGTCTGCGTCATGCGGCGCGGTCACGAGCGTGGCGCTCATGACGTCGCCGACATCGACCGTGCCGAGCGCTACTTCTTCTGCTAGAAGTTCGATGACGATGTCGCGATCGGTGACGATACCGAGCGGCTTCTCGATGCCGTCGGTGTGTTCGGTCACGATGATGTCGCCGATGTGATGCTTGCGCATCTCCCGGACGACTTCGAGGATCGAGGCATTCTTGGAAACCGTGATGACACTGCGGTTGCAGATTTCGCTGATCTTCACTTTGGGTTCTCCAAAAAACCTGGTGGCTGACGCATAGGTCGGACGTGCCCTGCAGTCTGGCATAGCTTTTCGAGGCAGCGAATCTTGGATTCTACCTACCCGAAGCGCGGCGCAGCTTCTCGGATTGGCTCGTCACGAAGCGCCGACCGGGCTTCGACCACTCAGCCCGGATCGCCGCCGACCAGTGCGAGAAGCTCCTCGGTTTTCGCTTCCATGAGGTCGGGCTTTCCCCGGCTTTCCACGTTGAGGCGCACGAGCGGTTCGGTGTTCGACGCTCTGAGATTGAAGCGCCAGTCTTCGAATTCCATGCTCAAGCCGTCCACGTGCTCGATGCAGATCGCAGAATCGCGATACCGATTCTCCAGCGTGTTCAGCGCAACCGCTGCGTCGGCGACCTTGCGGTTGATCTCGCCACTGGCCGGAAAAGTCGCCATACGTTCGTCCACGAGCTGTGATAATGGGCAGGCGCGCGCGCTCATAATCTGGGCCACGAGCAGCCACGGGATCATGCCGCTGTCCGCGTAAGAAAAATCACGAAAATAGTGGTGTGCGCTCATCTCGCCGCCATAGACAGCGTTACTGACACGCATCGTCTCTTTGATGAAGGCATGCCCCGATTTGCTCTGGATAGTCGTTCCGCCCATCTGGCCGACGATATCGAGCGTATTCCACGTCAGTCGCGGATCATGAACGATACGCTCGTCTGCTGATTTTTCTAAAAAGGCCTGCGCGAGCAGGCCTACGATGTAATAGCCCTCGATGAAGCGGCCGGTTTCATCGAAGAAAAAACAACGGTCGAAGTCGCCGTCCCATGCAAGTCCGAGATCGGCACCGAGCCTGACGACAGGTTCCGCCGTGCTGGCACGGTTCTGTTCGAGCATTGGATTCGGCACGCCATTGGGAAAGGTGCCATCGGGCTCGTGATTGACCTTGATGAACTCGAACGGTAGATGTGGCTCGAGTCGATCGATGATCGGCCCGGCGCCGCCGTTGCCGGCGTTAACGACGACCTTCAGCGGCGCGAGCGCAGATCTATCGACGTAGCCGAGAAGGTGATCGATGTAGTCGGCCATGATGTCGAGTGTTTCGACGTTTCCGGATCGGTCGGCGGGTGCAAAGTCGTTTTTCTCGGCGAGCGCGCGAATCTCGGCCAGGCCGGTGTCCTCGCTAATCGGTCGCGCTTTCTCGCGAACGAATTTCATGCCGTTGTAATTCGGCGGATTATGGCTGGCCGTGACCATGACGCCGCCGTCGAGCTCGAGGTGGGCTGTGGCGAAGTAGACGAGCTCCGTGCCGCCTATGCCGATATCGATGACATCGACGCCGGAATCGGTGAGTCCTCGCTGAAGCGCAAGGCTCAGGGCGGGGCTCGTCAAGCGGATATCGCGGCCGATGACGATCTTGCTCGGTGAGAGGAAATCCGCGTAGGCACGGCCGATGCGATACGCTACATCTTCGTCGAGGTCTTCCGGGACGCGGCCACGGACGTCGTACGCCTTGAAGCAAGTGATCTTAGTCATACGGTATATGGTAGCGGAGAAAACCCGACGATACCTATACTTCTGAGTTTGTCGCCGTCACCCTGCGCAGGGTGACGGCGACACAGGTTCGCATGAGGGTAAACGATACCGGTGTCGAATGGCGCGTGAAAATTTATGGCTGCCGTATCGTCAGGCGCAGACTGCACCAGCGCCGCAGGTCGCTACTCGAACGGAAGGCGCGAGAATAATCCTGGAAGATGGCCGCAGCCTGGTCGACGGCATTTCGTCATGGTGGACGGCTTGTCACGGTTACAATCACCCGGTGATCGCTGCAGCAGTATCTGCGCAACTGGCGCAGATGCCGCACGTGATGCTCGGCGGTCTCGTGCACGAGCAGGCATGTCAGCTTGGAGGCAGGCTCGCGGCTGCGCTTCCCGGCGAGCTCGAGCACGTATTTTTCTCCGAATCCGGCTCGGTGGCGGTCGAAGTCGGTATGAAGATCGCCGTCCAGTACTGGCTCAATCGAGGCGTGTCCGGGCGAACGCGATTCTTGAGTTTTCGTCACGGTTACCATGGAGACACGTTTGCCGCAATGTCGGTTTGCGATCCAGAGGAGGGCATGCATCGACTTTTCGGCGAGCTCGTTGCCGGCCAGCTCATCGTCGATCTGCCGCGCAACTCGACTGAGCTTACCGAGTTCGACAAGACACTGGAGCGACACCGCGACGAGCTTGCCGGTGTAATCCTCGAGCCGCTCGTACAGGCTGCAGGCGGCATGAAATTTCATTCACCCGAAATGCTCGCGGCCATTGCAGAGACGGTATCCAAGCATGGCGTGCTTTTATTGCTCGATGAAATCGCGACGGGCTTCGGTCGTACCGGTAGCCTGTTCGCCTGCGAGCAAGCTGGCGTTACCCCAGACGTGATCATGCTCTCCAAAGCGCTGACAGGCGGAACGCTGCCGTTGGCAGCGACGGTTGCATCGGAGCGGGTCCACTCCGTGTTTCTTTCGGATACCTATGAGCATGCGCTCATGCACGGACCGACCTTCGCGGGTAACGCGCTAGCCTGTGCTGCCGCCAATGCATCGCTGACGCTATTCGAGACCGAGCCGCGCCTGGAGCAGGTTGCGGCGATCGAGGAACGGCTCACTGAGGGCCTTGCTCCGTGCAGTGGGCTCGCGCACGTGGCCGACGTACGCGTCAAAGGCGCAATTGGCGTCGTCCAGCTCGATCGTGTGCCGGATCTCGATGCGCTGCGTCAAGCATTTCTCGATGAGCATGTCTGGATTCGGCCGTTCCACGATGTGGTCTATCTGATGCCGCCGTTCGTGATTTCCGAGGATGAGCTCGAGACGTTGATGCGCGCCGTCTGTCGTGTCGTTGAGCGCTGGAGCCGAGCCCCATCGTAGCCGCGCTCTCGACGAAGACTTTTCGGTAAAGGTCGGCATCGCATCGTGCGGCAGCGGCCGTGTCAGACCTCTGCCTCGCGCACCGAGAGGTATCGTGCGCGGGACCTCGCCATCTGGTGACGTCCAGATTTTCTAGCTTTATCGGCTAGAACATCTCCGAGGCGCCGGGCTGCGTGCCGTCGCCGCCGTCATAGCGATTCGGAATGAAATCGCCGGTGACCATGTCGCGGTACGACAGGCCTGGCGGGACCATCGGGTAAACGCTGGCTTCGGGATCGATAATGACCTCGAGGAAAGCCGGACCCTCGAACGCGAGAAATTCCTCGATGACGCGCGGGACGTCGTCCTTGCGCTCGAGCCGTTTTGCGTACTCGAAACCATCTGCCTCGGCTGCTTTGATGAAGTTCTTTTTGCGCAGTGACTTTTCGCTGCCGGACAATCGGCCTTTGAAGAACATGCGCTGCCACTGCATGACCATGCCGTCGCCAAAATTGTTGAGCACGACGATCTTCACTGGCAGATTGTAGGTCGTCACCGTCTCGAGCTCGCCGAGATTCATGCGGATGCTCGCGTCGCCGTCGACGTCGATGACGAGCCTGTCCGGACATGCAAACTGCGCGCCGATGGCTGCGGGTAGGCCGAAGCCCATCGTTCCCATGCTGCCCGAGGTGAGCCACAGGCGCGGCCGGCGAAAATCGAAATATTGCGCCGCCCACATCTGATGCTGGCCCACGCCCGTCGTGATGATCGCCTCGCCACGCGTGATTTTGTTGATTGTCTCAATGACGTAGTTCGGTTGAATCAGCGCGGTGTCGCGATCGTAATTCATCGCGTAGGTTGTCTTGAGCTCAGCGATTTCTTCGAGCCACGCAGTATGCTCGAGTGAGATCGAATTGCGGCGTCCATAGGCAAGCAGTGCCTCGAGCGCGTCACGGAGCCGGCCGATATGAAACCAGTCGGCCGGTTTGACCTTATGAATCTCCGACGGATCGATGTCGAAGTGCAGCACGTACTTTGCGGACGGTGCGAATTTCGGCGGATCGCCTGCGACGCGGTCATCGAAGCGCGCCCCAATCGCAATCAGTAAATCGCAGTCATCGACTGCGTAATTCGCAAATGCTGCGCCGTGCATCCCTAGCATGCTCAGGGATAGATCGTGCGTCGTGTCGAAGCTGCCAAGTCCCATGAGCGTGGAGACGACAGGGATCTCGTAGGTGAGCGCGAGCTCACGCATGAGATCGCTTGCCTCGGCATTGACGACGCCGCCGCCGACATAGATGAGCGGGCGCTTGCTGTTGGCCAGATGCCCGAAGAATTCCTTGCAGCGCTCATCATCGAGAACGTTCTTGCGCATGACCTCCAGCCGGTGGAGATGACCGGGCATGGACAACAGACCTTCGCCCTGAAATGATCCGGTCCAATTCTGCACATCCTTGGGGACGTCGATGACGACTGGGCCAGGTCGGCCGGTCCGGGCGATCTCGAACGCTGAGCGCATCGTCGACTCCAGGCGCTCAGGTTCGGTGACGAGGAAGACGTGCTTTGCGACCGAGCCCATGATCGCGGACACGGGTGCCTCTTGGAACGCATCCGTGCCTATCGAGCCAGTAGCGACCTGGCCGCAGATCACGACGATCGGAATCGAGTCAGCCATGCAGTCGCGAACGGACGTTACACAGTTCGTCGCGCCGGGCCCGGACGTGACAATGACAACGCCGACGCGGCCCGTAGCACGCGCGTAGCCTGACGCCATGAACGCGGCGCCTTGCTCGTTGGCTGGCACGATGAGCGGCATCGGGTCAGCGTCGTCGGTTTTATGGTGTTCGTTGTAACGAAATACGGCATCGAAGGTTGGCAAGATCGCGCCGCCGCTGTAGCCGAAGATCGTTTCCACGCCCTCGTCGGCCAACACCTGGACGATCGTGTCCGCCCCACTCATCTCGGTCCCGGCGAGAGGGTGGGCGCGAGCCACGGCAGCTTGCGTTTGAGGTTTCATGAGCGTCATCGATACTACGTTTCTGGTCCGGTCAAAGGCCGCGCCGGCTCACGCCGCGCTAGCTGCTGTGCACAATATGCCACCTTGAGTGTTGACGAAAAATTTGTGCATTGCAATAGTTGTTGTTCTACGCCAACATTTACGGCTGCCGACTACCGCTACGCCGGGTAGCCTCGAGCGGTCAAGATGCGACACATAATCTCCATACTGCTGCAGAACGAAGCCGGTGCGCTCGCACGCGTCGCAAATATGTTCTCGAGCCGCGGATTCAACATCGAGAGCCTCAACGTCGCACCGACGAACCAGCCGGGCGTTTCCCGGCTCACGCTCGTAACGATCGGATCCGACGAGGTCATCGACCAGATCTCAAAGCAGCTCGGTAAGCTCGTCGACATCGTCAATATCGTCGACATGACCGAGGGCGATCACATCGTGCGTGAGCTCGCTTTGTTCAAGCTCCATATCGCAGCGGCCAAGCGAGCTAAGCTCGAGGCACTGGTTAATGAGTCAGGCGGGCGAATTCTCGACGATCATGAGGGTCATTTCACGGTCGAGCTCATCGGTGGCGCTCAGGATATCGATCGATTCATGATCAAGGTCGGCAAGCTTGCCGAGATCTTGACCGTCGTGCGCAGCGGTGCAATGGCCGTTGCGCGAGGCATGCCTATCCTATCGCCAACCTAGCCCCTGGCAGGGCTTTTACCCATGCACGACGATACGAACACTTTGAGCGGTCAGCGCCTGAGCCAAGCGCGTCGCGTCGTGATCAAGATAGGCTCGGCGCTGCTCGTCGATCAGTCCAGCGGCGCACTGCATCGTGAATGGCTCGAGGCCTTGTGCACTGACGTCGTCGCGCTGCGCGAGCAGGGCAAGGAGGTCATTCTAGTATCCTCGGGCGCCGTTGCCCTGGGCGCGCGGCGGCTCGAAATCGACGTCAGGCGGTCCAGGCTTCCCGATCATCAAGCCGCGGCCGCTGTCGGACAGATTCAGCTCGCGCACGCATACGAGGAAGTGCTCGGCCAGTTCGGGTTCACGGCCGCGCAAGTACTGTTGACGCTCGATGACAGCGAGAGTCGGCCTCGCTATCTCAACGCCGTCAATACCTTGTTTACCTTGCTCAAGCTCGGCGTCATACCGGTCGTGAACGAAAACGATACCGTGGCGACGCAGGAGCTTCGCTACGGCGATAACGATCGGCTCGCGGCGCGCGTCGCGCAGATGATCAGCGCAGACTGCCTGATCCTGCTGTCCGACGTCGACGGTTTGTATACCGCAGATCCGCAGACGAATCCGGACGCACGCTACATCCCCGAGGTCACCGCGCTGACCGACGATTACTGGGCGATGGCCGGCGGGCCGGGCTCCGATCTCGCGTCCGGCGGAATGCGCACGAAGCTCGACGCGGCGCGCATCGCACTCGACGCCGGGTGCCAGATGCTGATTACGTCAGGTCACATCATGCGGCCGCTGCAGGCCCTCGAGGCAGGGGCCAGGGCCACGTGGTTCTTACCGGACTCCACGCCTCGTGCTGCACGCAAACAATGGATCGCGGGAACGCTGCAGCCGAAGGGCAGGCTCAAGGTCGATGCCGGTGCTGTCGAGGCACTGTCGGGCGGGCGCAGCCTTCTGCCAGCTGGCGTCACAGGCGTCGAGGGTAGCTTTGTCCGCGGTGATGCGGTCAGCCTGCTCGACCCCCACGGCAACGAGCTCGGGCGAGGCCTGATCGCCTATGCGGCCGACGAGGCGCGGGCGATCATCGGCCAGCAGTCGGCTGCAATACCTGAGATCTTGGGTTATCGTGGCCGCGACGAAATGATTCACCGGGACGACCTCGTCCTCGTCCGGCAGCGGCCGGGAACATCGACATGACGACGGCAGAGCAGGAAATCAGGGCCGATCTGCGCATTCAGATGCGCCGGCTCGGCCAATCCGCGCGAGCGGCAGCGGCAGTGTTGGCGCGTACCGGCACTGCTGCGAAGAATCACGCGCTCGAGCGAGCCGCCGCGTCGCTGCGCGCGCGCCAAGCCGAGGTGCTTCACGCAAATGCCCGCGACCTGGATGCAGCTGGCGCGCTCGGCTTGTCTCAGGCCATGCTCGACCGCCTGACACTGAATCCGGATCGGATCGAGGCAATGGCTCGTGGCCTCGAGGAGATCGTTGCGCTACCTGACCCTGTGGGCAGCGTAATCGCCGACTGGGACAGGCCCAGTGGGCTCAGGATCCAGCGCGTGCGTGTGCCGCTCGGCGTCATCGGCATTATTTATGAGAGCCGACCGAACGTCACGGCCGACGCCGGTGCGCTGTGCCTGAAGAGTGGCAACGCCGTAATACTGCGCGGCGGCTCCGAAGCGATTCACTCGAATGCTGCCATTCACGCTTGTCTGCTCGATGGACTCAGGGCCGCCGAGCTCCCCGAGACCGCAATTCAGAGGGTGCCGACCCAGGATCGCGAGGCTGTCGGTATTCTGCTGCGCGATATGGCCGAATTCGTCGACGTCATCGTGCCGCGCGGCGGGAAACGCTTGATCGCGAGGGTTCAGGAGGATGCGCGGGTGCCGGTCATGGGTCACCTCGAGGGCATTTGTCACACTTATATTCACAGCGGAGCCGATCTCGAGATGGCACGGCGGGTGACTCTGAACGCGAAGATGCGCCGTACCGGGATCTGCGGGGCCACAGAGACGGTTCTCGTCGATCGGGCAATTGCCGATTCGCATCTTTGCGCGATTGTCGCGGACCTGATTGACGCCGGTTGCGAGGTCAGAGGAGACGATCGCACTCAGCAGTGTGACAGTCGCGTGCGAGCTGCCACTGCCGAGGACTGGGGCCACGAGTTCTTGGACTCGATCGTCGCCATCCGAGTCGTCGACGACATCGATACGGCGCTAGAGCATATCCGGCGCTACGGCTCGGGGCACACTGAAGCGATTATCACGGACGATTCGGCGGCCGCCGAGCGGTTTTTGAGCGAGCTCGACAGCGCGATACTCATGCATAACGTCTCGACGCAGTACGCCGACGGTGGAGAGTTCGGTCTAGGCGCCGAGATCGGGATCGCGACGGGGCGCGTGCACGCGCGTGGCCCGGTCGGTGCCGAGCAGCTGACGAGCTACAAGTATCTCGTGCGCGGAAGCGGTCAGGCCCGACCCTAGGTCGTTTGTCTCACCACGCAGCGGTACTTGTCCGCGCTATTTCTCTATCTGCTCCAGCGGCTCGAAGAGGAGTCGCGGGCGGTCGCCGCGCCGCGAATAGAGGTGCTCGCTCGCCATGTCTTCCAAGGCGCGGTCACGCTCGAGTTCCGTGGCGTACCAATGCAAGCGCTCCCAGTTCTTACCGAGCAACGCTTGAAAGCTGTCGCCGGCCGGTAGACGGATACGGATTCCGTAAGGTCGATCCGTGTCGAGATTTCGATTCAAGTTGTGGGCGTGACAAGTATTCATCGTGCTGTCGTCCTTGCGACTCCCGATCGAGAGAGGATTGAAGCGTGTCGGGGGCTGAGCCGGTGTTTGGCCGGTCCCGCCGCAGGGCATTATAGCCGCGAGACCGGTGCGCGTGCGGAGACATTATTGTTTAATCAATACAGTGAGTTACGTCACGTGGGCTCGACTCCCTGGGGCGTATGGTGCGCGGGCCCTGCTACAATTCGTCCGAGCCCCGACTGAGTCGAAACGGTTTTCCGCGAATCCGCAAATGGGGATACTGAGATAGGTTCTAGAATCGTCCAAAGCGGAGAGTTTTTCGTAGTCGGGGGACCCGTCCAGCCTGACCGCGCCTGCTATCTTGAGCGTGCCGCTGACGAAGCCCTGCGGCAGGGGCTGCTGGATCGGCAGTTCTGCTATGTCCTCGGTCCGAAGGCCAGCGGCAAAACGAGCTTGATGGCTCGAACGATACGCGCGCTTCGCGCCGAGGGACAGCTCGCAGCCGTCGTAGATCTGACGCAGATTGGCGCTCGCGGAGAGAGCACCGAAGCGGGTCGTTGGTTTTATAGCATCGCGTATCGCATTGTTCGCGAGCTGCGAATCAAGGTCGACCTTCAGACCTGGTGGCAAGAAAAGAGCGTGCTCATGAGAGAGCAGCGGTTGTCAGAATTCTTCTGGGAAATCGTGCTCGCGAATACGACTGCGCCGGTCACCGTATTCTACGACGAGATTGAGCGTGCGCTGGATCTGCCATTCTCAGGCGAGCTGTTTGCCGCATTGAGCAATTGTTACAACGGCCGCGTCACCGAACCCGACTACCAACGTCTGAACTTTGCCGTCCTGGGCGTCGCAACGCCGCGCCAGCTTGGCCGTGGCGTGACCTTACCGCTGTTTCTAGACGGTCTTGCCGTCGAACCGCGCGATTTCTCGCTCGAGGAGACCTATGGGCTCGATCAAGGATTCAGTACTAGCGAGGAGCAGGCGCACGCGACGCTGAAGCGCGTGCACTATTGGGTGAAAGGCCAGCCGTATCTTACCCAGAAGATCGCAAGGGCCGTCGCGCGGCGCGGCGGAACGGCCGATGCTGTCGACACTATCGTCCGCGAGCAATTTCTGACACAAGGCGCTCGTGACGAGGAGCCGCTACTCAACCACGTTGCCGGTTTGCTCACAGGAGGCGGTGTGCCCAAGCGCCGCGCACTCGTGTTGCTGAAGAAACTCGGTAAAGGCGCACCGATCGTTGCCGACCCGGATTCCCCGGCGCAGGAATCGCTTCGCCTGGCGGGCATC
>JAOTTJ010000478.1 GCA_029864465.1 Gammaproteobacteria bacterium
CTCGACGAGGCGCAGCGTCTCGGCATCGAGGCCGAGCGTCTCGCGCGCTGCGTGGATCGATCGAATGCGCTCGAAGAGCCGCTCATCGAGCATGATCTGATCGTTGTGGGCGGCGAGCCGCGGTGCGACGTCGGCCCGAATGTCGTTGATCGTGTCGTTCGTGTGGGCGCTGACGAGACCGAAGAAGACGCTCGAGACACGATTGAGCAACTGGCCGGACTCCTCCAGCGGAATCAACGTATTTTCGACTGTCGGCGCATCGCTCCTCGCCGCGATGGCCTCGATCTCCGCGAGTTGCTCACGCATGCCCGCCTCGAACGCGGGCAGGTAGTGGTCGTCTTCGATGAGGTCGAAGCGCGGGTACTCGAGCTCGAGCGTGCTCGGCACGGCGAATGGGTTGTCTTCTCGGAGTTCGATCGCAGGTTGCGTCATGGTGGTCTCATCCTCGGCGAGCCGTTCTTGCGGACGTTCATTCGAGCAGCCGCCGATCGTCGAGACGGCCAACGCGCAAATCAGGATCGCGTATCGTGTTTTCGGCATGAGCGATTGTCCTCGAAGCAGTCGCCAGACGTCGACCCGTCCGACTCAGACGATACACGACCGGGCTTGGTTCCGTCGCGGGCGCAAGCGTTCGGCCGTCTGCTAACGGATCCGCTCTAGCGCAGCTCCGAGGATTGGGACGATGACCGCGCTGGCCTCGGTGATCTGCTGAATTTTCGCTTGCTCCGCTTCGCCGTCCGACGGGATCAGCGGTAGCCGCTGCCGCTCGGACTCGGCGATGAGCTCGGGGTCCTCGAACGCTGCGGCGATCGCGGCGCGTAGCTCGCCCGTCGCTTGCGCATCGAGTCCCGGCGGGCCGAAGAAGCCGCGGTGCATGTCGAGCATGTTCGCGATAGCTTGGACAGCGTCACGAGATTCCGGCAGAGCAACCTCGGTTGCGGTGGGCACGTCAGGATAGTCGGCGTAACGTTCCGTGCCGAGCGTAACGACCGGGTGTTCGTCTCCGGCCTCGATCACGCCGCGCGACGCGCGCCACGACGTGATCTGGCCATCGCCGTCGCCGCGGATCACCGCCATGGCCGTGTCGGCATTGCCGTCGTAGCCCATGATGAGCTTGAGTTCCATGCCGAGCGCTCTGGCAAGCACGACCATCGAGTAGAAGTCCTCGTCCGTGCCCTGAGACGGATAGATGAAGGGTCGGTCGAGGCGCTTCAGATCGTCAGCGCTTTCGATGCCCGAATGTGTGCCGACGACGAGCACGCGCGGCTCGGTCGCTGCACGGCCGAGATAGACGAGCTTCGTCGTATCGAACTGCACCGCTTCGCTGCCGGAGAGCTGCGCGAGGATCAGTGAGGGAATGCTCGTAAAACCTATGGTCGTGCCGTCGGGCTCGGCGTACCAGAGGTAGTTCGTTCCGCGGATGTTGCCCCCGCCCGTCATGATGCGCACGCGCACCTCGTCGGCCTGCGCATGCCTGGCGATGTAAGGCGCGATCATGCGCGCATAACGTGCCATGAGTCCGCCGGCGCTGTTCGGCACGATCAGCGTGATGCGCTCGCCGCGCACGCTCGCGGCCTCGCTGACTGCGGCGACGCTTGCCAGGACGAGTGTCAGCAGGACAGCCGCGATGGCTGAGGCGGTTATTGTTTTGGCTTTGCGGATCATGCGCGTTATATCGTGTTGCGGGTCAAATCTAACCTAAAATCGGTCGACGAGCGGCGTCAGTAGCCCATGGTAGAGCTGTAGCTCCAGCCCCACGACGAACAGAAGAAAAACGATGACCGCAAAGGCGGCCGCGCTCGCGACAGCCCTCCAGAGCGGGTAGTGCTTGCTGATTGCGAGAAAGCCCGCGGAGAACAGAAACACGGCCGGTACCGGGCCGAGCGCGACGATGAGCGCAACGAAGAGCCCGACGAAGCCGAAGGCCTTAAGCTCGCGCGCGACGCTGCGGCCCGCCGGCGGCGGCGCAGCCTCGGTCTCCTGTTCCGGCTCCGGTCCGGACGCGCGTTCTCCAATCAGCAGGCTCAACGGCCCAAACGTATTCCTCTCGAGGCCGCCTTCGCGGTTCTGGCGCACGATCTGAATCACGAGGCAGAGCAAGCCGATCCCGGCGATCGGCAGCGGCACGAGCCGTGCGTTCGGGCCGAATCCCGACGCGACGAC
>JAOTTJ010000479.1 GCA_029864465.1 Gammaproteobacteria bacterium
GGATATCGAGCTGTTCGTCAAGGGTTATCTGCACACTTGGGACAGCCATTGGACGCGGTTCGACAACGAGCTCGACGGCACAGGGGCGCTTACGGGGAACCTCATAACGGTCAGCGACCGCGAATTTTGGGGATACGACGATTACGGCCTGACGGCAATGGCACGGGTCAGCAGCAATAGCGGGCTCGAATACGCGTTCGGCTACGATCGGCAAGAATTCTCGGGCCGCGATGACGTGCTCTTGATCGCCGATCGCACGGAATCGGTCGATGCGGTATTCGCGCAGATCAGAGCGGGAGAAGATGTCTTCGAGCGCACCTCGATCGCGTTCGGGCTGCGGCACAATCGGCCGAGCGGCGAAGGCGATGTAACGGTCGGCAACGTGAGCGCACGGCACGAGTTCTCCGACACGCTGTATCTGCGTGGCGGCCTCGGAACGTCGTTCCGGTTGCCGGACGCATGGCAGCTCTATGGCAACGATCCCTGTTGCACACTCGGCAACCCGAATCTCGAGGGCGAGAAGAGTCAGAACCTCGACGTTGCCCTCGGCGGCGCGGCCCGGGTCGGCATCGAGCTCAACTGGGAAGTGACGTTATTCGACCGGGAGGTCGACGACCTCATCGGCAGCGCCAACGGCATTCGCGTCAACACCGAGAGCACGGTCGATTTCCAGGGCTTCGAAGCCGCGCTGTCGGCGCAGTTCACGCCACAATGGCGCGCAACGCTGAGCTACACCGACACCGAGGCCCTCGAGCGTGGATCGAGCGAGCAAGTCATCGGCATTCCGGAGCAGACACTGAAAGTCGGGCTGCGCTACGAGCCGCAGCGGCTGCCGCTAGAGCTCGGTGTCTCGCTTGTGGACGTCGGCGACGTCTTCGATGACGTCGCCGGTGGTATCGGCCGCGTCGAGCACGGCAATTACAGCCTCATCGATCTGTGGGGCGCCTATCGCTTCGGTCCCGATGGACGGCAGCGCATCGGTGTGCGCATCGAAAATCTGACCGACGAGAACTATGCCTCGTCGGTTGGTCGTGCGTTCGTCGACATAGGCGGCTCGTCGTATGCGTATCAGAACCTCGGCACGCCGCGGACCTGGCATGTAACCTACAACCACGGGTTCTGAGCCAAGAATCCACCGCTGCATGACACGGCTCATTCTCCTCGCGCATCGCTACTTGGGCATTGCGCTCGGGCTGATCGTGCTGATCTGGTGCCTGTCGGGCATCGTGATGATGTACGTTCAGTACCCAGCGCTGACTCCGGAGGATGAGGTGCGCACGCTCGATGCGCTCGATCTCACGCGCTGCTGCACTGTGCCGAGCGTCGCCGAGGTCGGTGAGCGGCCGAGCCGCATTCGCATCGAGATGCTCGACGGGCGACCCGTGTTGCGCGTGTGGCATGGGCGCACGCCGGCGTATTGGGATTTACGCGCCGGCAAACGGCTCGGGCCGCTCGATGAAGTGGACGCACTGGCCGTCGCCGAGCGATTCGCCGCGAACGCAGGTATAGCCGAGTTCACGCGCGCCGGGCTCATGCCGCGCGACCAATGGACGGTCTATGGTGCCTACGATCCTTATCGCCCGTTCTACAAGTTCGCGGGATCCGACTCGGATGCAACGCAGTGGTATGTCTCCAGTAGAACCGGCGACGTCATGCAGGCAACGAACGGCCGTGAGCGGTTCTGGAACTGGCTGGGCGCCGTGCCGCACTGGCTCTACCCGACGGTATTGCGCCAGCACACTCAGCTTTGGAGCCAGATCGTCATCTGGCTCACGATATTCGGGACGTTCTTGACGGTCCTTGGCGTCTACATCGGCCTGCGCCAATACAAGTCCCGTCGCAGCGGACGCTATTCGCCATACCGCGGAGCTGCGCTCTGGCATCACTACGCGGGACTCGTCTTCGGCGTGTTTACGCTGCTATGGCTCGTGAGCGGGTTTTTCTCGATGACGCCCTGGGGCACGCTCGAGGGTCGCAGCTTCGCAGCCGAGAGCGCGCGCCTGCGTGGCGGCGATTTGCGGATCGATCAGGACTTCACGGATACGCTCACGGCACTTGCGCACCAATCGCTGCCGACGGACACAGTACGGCTCGAAGCGCACAAGATCGGCGGCGAGCAGTTCCTCGTGGCGTGGAATCGGCACGGCGGGCGCGAAC
>JAOTTJ010000480.1 GCA_029864465.1 Gammaproteobacteria bacterium
ATTCGTGAAGGATTCGTGCTTCGAGACGTGATATCGAAAATCTGAAACTTCAGGTCTTCACCGGCCTCGGAGTTGCGGATGAGATAGTCCCGCCCCGGCGGGTCCGAGTCGAACGCGTAGTCATAAACAACCGACACCGAGCGGGAGTTCGCGTTCACTTCATTCGGTATGTGCCAGACGAGCTGCGGATTCGCGGGATCGGAGATCTCGAGAATGGACGTGCCGTTCCACTCGTTGCGACCGGTGATGGGGTTCAGCGTCGCATCACGCGTGCGCGTGTTCGGTACATGACCGACGTAGACCCAGTTGCCGTTCTCGGAATCCGACTTCGTGGTCACCTGCAACGCTTGACGGCCCTGCATGTCGTGATAGCCGATCAGGGCCACGTTATGGGCCTCGTCCGCGGCGGCGGTCGCACACGCCCCGAGTACGAGTCCGCTCATGCACAACGGAACAACCACGAGACCCCAAGAGGACCGCTTAAAGCTTCTCAACCTTGCATCGTTCATCACATTCATCCCGCATCAGATGCTGAAAACCATGGAGACCTTTTGGCCGTCACCGGCTAGGCGTGGGCACTGGCCATCTATTGTAGACCTCTGAGAAAAATCATCTCACGCTGTAGAGCGAACGCAGCTGCGCGAGATCGCCCTCCGACAGCCCGGCAACGCCAGCAATGTCTTCCCGCGAACGCAACTGGCTCCGATAGCGCTCGAAGAACGCCACAATGTCACCGCCAAACCCGAAAAAATACATGATGTCGGCGAATTCCGCCGTATGCTCGAGGCCGAGCGCGTGACCGAGCTCATGCAAGCACGTCAGATAGACAACCGTGTCGCGGAACAACGAGTCCTCTCTGGAACGTATCGCGATCTCGGCGCCAAGCGCCTCCGTATCGGGCCTGATATAAACGGCTGCGCCGCGGCGACCGTCAACGACAATCGGTCGCATCTCGCCATATTGGCCGAAGTCTGCAGCGACCCAATAGACGCGAAGCACAGCCGACGATTCAGGCGCTGGCGAAAACCGTAACTTGCCTTCGGTACTTCGCGCCCAAGCCTGTAGCGCCAACGCTACAAGATCTGTATCCGATGGTCGAAACCTCGATTCGGGCGCGCCGGTCGCGATGAAATACGTGATCTCGCCGCTCGCATCGAGCGGCTCGAGGGTCTGCGCGCTCGTAGTCGCGGGCGCCTGAGCATTGCTCAATCCCGAGATGACCAGAAACGTAACCAGCACAGGGATTCTTATCAGCTCTTCTCTCCCAGACGATTCCGTGAGTCTCTTTCTCAGCGGTTCATCGACCGTTGCCGAGGCGTTCGGACACGGAGCCGACTCATTCGGCCACCAACATGTCTTCGTTAAGGACCTGACCATCTACACCGTGATGACGCAGCAGCATCGTTGGTGTCGCTCCTTGACGGTCCACAGTGACCGACAGAAATCCTCCAACGACATTCAAATAGCGATGCTCGGGACGCACGTCACCTTGAATCCACGCATTTGCATGCGCGTCGCTTGCTGCCCCCGAAGCGTACTCTCTCAATCCCGTTTCATCATGCACTGACACGTACTGCCAATGACGGTCTCCGCAGATCACGATCATGTCGTGCTCTACAAGAAACTGCCGAAGATCACGCGCCTCAGTGGTGAACGAGTCGTTGGCGTGACTATCGTACTTATCCGGGTTATCGGGTCCCACGATAGGCGTCGGGCTGATCAGAATACGGAAGCTCGCATCGGAAGCCTCTACGGTCTCTTTGAACCAGGCGACCTGCTCGGCGCCCCAGATGGTTTTCTCTGGCCCGTCAGGGTCCGTGTTCGCGCTGCGGTAATCCCGCCCCTCGACGAGCCAGATCTGTAGATCCTGGCCCCATCTGAACGTGCGATACGTCAACCCGCCCATCGGGACCTGCTCTTTGAAGATCTCGACGCCATCCTGAAACGTGAAATCGCCCATGTAGCGGCTTTCCTGCGACGGCCAGGTGTCGTCCTGCCAGGTGTCGTGATCGTCCTTCATGAAATAAGTGGGCACCTGACGGTGGAAGTCGAGCTTCGTCGGGAGACTGAACATCCGTGCCCAACCCCAGCGCGCGAGGTCGCGGTTCTTCGCCCAGGCGTCGTAGTAAATGATGTCGCCGGTGTGCACGA
>JAOTTJ010000481.1 GCA_029864465.1 Gammaproteobacteria bacterium
GTGTCGAGCAAGAACGAAACCGCAGTCAAGCGTGCGTCACTACGCCCGTACCTCGATAACATTCCGCCGATGTCTTCGAGATCGCGACTCGGCGTGTTGATTGCATCGCTCATGCGTCGGCGGGTATCTGAGGTCTAAGGAGATATTGCAAAAGCATGACAACGACGCACAAAAGTGCCATCGCGCTGAGCGCCAGTGACCAATGGATGCCGATGAATCCACCCACGACACCAACCGTGATGCCGGAAAAGGTCCGCATGCCCAAGGCTGACATGTTGAAAAGCCCGATGACCCGACCGCGGATATCAGGCGGGGCTCTGAGCTGCACGAGCGTTTGAGCCATGGCGAAAAACGACAGCTCGACAAACCCCACAACGAACAGCAATACCAACGCAAACGGATAACTCGTCGACATAGAAAAAACGGTCAACGTACAGCACCAGAGAATCGCGAGAATCAAAGCGGTCCGCGCATTCGCCTGTAGCAGGTTCCGCGCCTCGAGCACGAGCCCCGCGGTCAGTGCACCACAGGCATCTGCGCTCAACAGCAAACCGTAAGCCAACCCAGGGTTGCCATGACCGAGGTCGTAGGCAAATTCAGGCATTTGAGGATGGTAGCCATTGCCGACAAACAGGGCTGCCGAACCGGCCAGCAGCGTCATGGTGACGAGCACGCGGTTGCCGGAGATAGCCTGCACGGTTGCAGCAATGTCCTTTAGCCCTGTCACGCTCCGCGGCGCCGGTGGCCAGCCCTCTCTGAAGCGAGGACCGTAGGGCGCCGTTCTGAGCCAGAGGACCAGGGGCAGATAGATCACGGCATTGACGAGGATGCCATTCGCAGGCCCGAGCAACAGCAGCATCGCGCTGCCGACCGCCGGCCCGCCGAGCAATCCCAGATAACGGGCAGTAGCGTTCAAGCGGATTGCGCTGTGCAGCTGCTCGGGACCGACGATGTCGTGCACCAGAAGTTGGGTCGCCGGCGCCCAGAGCACACCGGCAAGTCCATGGAGGCTGAGCAAAACGATCGCGTGCCACATCTCGAGCGCATCGAACTTGAACAACAATCCCCAGGCAACCGATACGCCGATGAACAGCCCCATGCCGAGCTGAATGATGCGCCGAGGATCAAACCGGTCGGCAAGTTTTCCCGACCAGAAAGAGAGCGCTAGAAACGGCAGCCAATGGGAGATCACCGCGAAACCGCCCAATGCAGGCGACTGAAATTTCCCGAACAAGATCCAGTAGCTGATGACGTGCTCGACCGAGTCGGCCATCATCGCGAGTGACGAAGTAACGAAGTAAACGCGATAGCCGGAGTGTCGCAAAGCCGCGAATGAAGTTCGCGGAGAGTCCTGTTTCATCGAGAGGCCTAAACCGAACGCCGTTCCGCTACCGCAAGTATCCGGTACATGTCGCGCAGAACGGGCTTTTCGATCAGCTTGCCGTCGACGACGACAAGTCCAGTATCCGCTTCCTCGAAGGCTCGAATAATCCGCTGTGCTCGCGCAATCTCTTCAGAGCTCGGCGTGAACACCTCGTTGATCGCAGCGATTTGCTTCGGGTGGATCGCCCCTTTACCGGAGAAACCCAGCGCCTTCGCCTGCTTGGCCGCCACAACCATTCCCTCGGCGTCTTCGAGATCGAGATACGGCACGTCGATGACATCGAGGCCCGCCGACGCTGCGGCATGGACCACACGCGAACGCGCATAAAGCAGCGGCTCCCACGCACTCTCGCATCTCAGCTCGGCCGCCATATCGACTCCACCGAAAAATAGCCCGTCTATTCTCGGGCTGCACTCGGCAATCTCGAAAACCGCCTCCAAAGCGCGATTGGTCTCGATGATGACGTGCAGACGCGTGGCATGGCCCCGCTCGGTCAGCAGGTCGTCGAGCAGAACGACCTCATCCGGCGTTCGAACCTTCGGCAACATCAAGGCGGGTGGCGGAGAGTCTGTCGCCAGCACGGCCTGAACATCAGCCATACCGAACGCTTCGCGCAGACAATTGATCCTGAGGACTCGCTCCACGCCATCGTCGGCCTGAGGCGTCTCGAACAGCTGCATCGCATGTGCGCGGGCGGCATCCTTGTCCTTCGGCGCGATGCCGTCTTCGAGCTCCACACAGACAATATCTGCCCCTGATG
>JAOTTJ010000125.1 GCA_029864465.1 Gammaproteobacteria bacterium
CCCGGTAGCGCAGCGAACAGCAGCTCGAGCACGCGATGCACGAGAATCCCGCGTTGTCGCGGGCCAAAGCCACGGTCGGGACTCTCGAGCGGACGTGCTGACAGGCGGCTGTCGATGAACGCCCGCAGAGGACACTGCGCCTGAGTGGCCAGCGTGCTCGCGCCACCGGGGATGGCGATACCTGAAAAAGGCGGCACGGGATCGTCGAGTCGCTCTATCGCTGACCCTGCAGCGCACGGCGCGTAGACCCTACCTAGCGAGGGCAGCGAGCTGGCGTCGAGTGCATCGATCTCGCGTAGCAGCGGGCTCGGCTCGGCGACGAACTCGTTCTCGATCAGCGGATAGCTGAAGACGATCTCCGGCACGCGCGCGATGAGCCTGCTCGTCAACGCTCGGCATCGCTCGAGTGCATCGGCTGGCGTCGCAAACGGCATCTGTTGCACGCCTTGAAGTGAGTGCGGCAGCAGCGGGTTCGGCTCGGCCGGTCGGGGCCAGACGCGATCGCTCATACCCATGACCCAAGCAGCGTCGTAACCCGGGCCAAGATCCTCGAGACGGCTCACCACCGTGACACCTTCGAGCGGCAGGCGAATCGGTAACCTTGCCCGGGAAATGATCGCCCGAAGTTCGGTCAACGCGCGCTCGTAGTCGATCGCACCCAGGACCGGCGTCAGGCCGGACAACGTCTCCAGCGCCCGTTGCCAGGCATCGAGCACGGCACCGGGCACGGCAGGGCCGGCGCCGGGCCAACCCAACTGAGTCAGCAGCTCCTGCGCCACACCGGCCCAGCGTGTCGGGCTCTGGTAGCGCGGCATGCGTCCGAGCTGACCGAGCACGCCGTCCACGGCGGCACAGAGCATCGGCAGCCGACGATCCAGCCATCGATCGAGCCCACCTGATCGGTAAGCGGTCAGGAAGCCGAGCTGCGCGATGAGCTCACCCCTGAGGTCGGCTTCGGCAAGACAACGCTCGCCGAGCGATTCCACGGCGTCGCCGACAAATGGGCTACGTAGCCAACGGCTGAAAAGCTGGAAATCGGCGCGCTGGCTGAACAGCTCCAGGCAGTCGAGCGCAGCCCCGACTGCAGGCTCTCTATCGACTTCGTGCCCGTTCGCCAGTCCATAGCTCGGAGAATGCCCCTGCGCCATCTCATCGAAGCAACGCACAAGACGCAGCTCGTTCTCCGTATTCATCGGGACAATCAGCGCGACGCGGGCGGTCCTGAAGTCGTCCATCTTCCGCAGCGCCCAGCTCACAGCCTGACGCAGCTCCTCCTCAGCGTTCTCGAGTGCGACGCGATGGACGGAACGCGTGACCGGTTCCGGAGTCCACGTGCCGGTTTCACACGCCGCCTGGCTCAACCTGTCAGAGAGCGTTTGCTGCGTCGGCGTACTGCTGCGTAAGTCGGTCCAAACGACGCTGTTCGGTAGCTGGCTATCCGTCTGGAGATTCTCTGCCACGTGCCGGGCGAGCGTGCTCTGATCCAGCCAGCCCGAGCGCGCGAGCGCCTGCTCGAACTGAGCCGCCCAGCTCAGAAACTCGCGAAAACCGGGATCGTCATCGCGTGCTCGGATCTCTCGATAGTCGAGATGCCATTTGTGTAGCAGGCCCCATGCTTCTCCTGCCCATGCCGCAATCCGCGCCGTATCGATGAGCCCGCCACCCGACGGCGAGGCGGCCACGACGTTACGCCAAAGGGATTCGCTCTGCGCCGCGTTGAGCAATAGACGATCGCGATCAAAATTGGTCGCCCACAGTGAGGCGCAGCAATCATCGTAAGTCTGAATGTCGGCGCTGCGCCACGCCCCTGCTTCGAGTAGTCCTCCAGCGCGCGCGAGATACGCTTCGAGCTGAATTGCAGCCAGCCTGTCGTCGACGACCAGCGTGGCTCCCTGAGCCAGCCGCCGAGACAGAAAATTATCCATTAATAAACAGTTAGTTATATTATCTTTATTAGACTGTTTCTAGTTTCTTCCGCTGGCTTGCCAATTGCTCCAGAACGATCTGAATGCGCCTGAAGACCTCTGTGATCTGCGCCTCGTCAGGAAGCGTCGTAATCCTGAAATGATCACGATACGGCGTGTTGAAGCTCGAGCCGGGTGCGACCAGTACGTGTTGCTGCTCGAGTAGATCCATCGCGAAACGCTCGTCGTCGAACGTCGGGAAAAAGTCCCTGTTTACGCCGATGAACGCGTACATGGAGCCCTTCGGCGCCACGACATTCAGAAACGGGCTCGCAGCAACAGCCTCGATAATTGCACGGCGCGATTCGAACAGGCGCCCACCGGGACTACACAGTCCCTTGATGCTCTGGAACCCACCGAGCGCCGTCTGCACCGCCCACTGCCCCGGCACATTGCTACACAGGCGCAGCGCAGCGAGTAGATCCATTGCAGAGAGGTACTCCTGAGCCCGATCGAGCGTCCCGCTGAAGGCGACCCAGCCCACCCGATAACCGCAGGCCCGATACACCTTCGACAGCCCACTAAACGTGGCACAAAGCGTATCTCGACACAGCGTCGCCATCGGCACGAACTCCGTCCCCGGATAGACCATCTGATCGTAAATCTCGTCGCTGAGTACGACGAGCCCGCGCTTTCCCGCAATGCGGGCAATACGCTCCAGGCGCTCTCGCGTGTACACGGCACCGGTCGGATTGTTCGGATTGATGATGACAATCGCACGCGTTCGATCGGTAACGAGACGCTCGATCTCATCGGGGTCAGGCATGAACTCATTCGACTCGTCACACGAATAGTAGACGGCCCGACCTCCATTGAGCACCGTCGCTGCGGTCCACAGTGGATAGTCCGGGCTCGGTATCAGAACCTCGTCACCCGAGTTTAGAAGCGCGCGCAGCGTCAAATCGATGAGCTCGCTGACGCCGTTACCCATGAACACATGCTCAGCCGTCACGTCCATGACGCCGCGGCCTTGCTGTTGCATCACGACGGCTTCGCGAGCAGGAAACACGCCCTTCTGATTACAGTAGGGTTCGCTGGCGGCGAGATTCTCAATCATCGCCAGCCGCATCGTCTCGGGTGTCCGAAAGCCGAACAGACCGGGGTTACCAATGTTTAGCGATAGAATCTCGTAGCCCTGACGCTCGAGCTCGAGAGAGCGCCTCGCGAGCTGGCCACGAATTTCATAGCGCACGTCGCTGAGCTGGCGGCTCGGTGCTATTGGATCTGAGCTTGCCACGTGTTTACCCCGAAAAGCGGCTATTGTGCATATATCAGTAGGGATGGGAAACCCTGTGCGTCACGTGCGCCGACGGAAGCACTCCGGCACGTCCTACGCCTTGCCGACCGGCCGTTCGGGATCGCGAATCCATTCGCTCCAGGACCCAACGTAGAGGCGCCCCATGCCGAGACCTGCGGCCTCCAATCCGAGCTGCAAATGACACGCCGTCACGCCCGAGCCACACATCGTAATCGCGGTCCTGGCTGACCCACCGCGCAGCGCCTCCGCGAAGCGTTCAGCGAGTGTGGCAGGCTCTAGAAAAGTGCCGTCCTCCGACAACAGGTCGTTGAACGGTAGATTGACTGCACCTGGAATATGCCCTGCGACAGGATCGATCGGTTCGACGAGTCCATCGAACCGCGGCCTGGCTCGAGCGTCGAGCAACGACGCTTCACCCTGCGCCAATAACTCCGTGAGCTCGCCGGTCTCGATGATCCAATTGTCCCGAACCGTGGTGGGGAGGAAATTGCCGGTGGCGTGTTCGCGAACGGGTCCGCGCTCGAGATCCCCTCCCAATGCGCGCCAGGCGGCGATCCCACCGTCCAAGACGGCAACCTGATCGTGACCGAGCCATCGCAGCATCCACCAAAGGCGTGCGGCCATCGCGCCACCGCAGTCATCGTAGACCACGACAAACGACTCGTTCGAGATACCGAAACGCCGTAGCGTATCCACAAATCGCTCCACGGCCGGAAGCGGATGGCGGCCCTCGTTCTCACGTGGCGGGCGCGCAAGATCCCGGTCCAAATGCGCATGGCGTGACCCGGGTAAGTGTCCTGCTTCGAATTTTCGCGGGCCAGCCTCGGGATCTTGGAGCTCGTGACGGCAATCGATGATGACGAGCTTCGAATCTATCAGCGCCTCTGCGAGCTCTGATGCAGAAACAAGCGGCGTACTCAACACGAGCTTACGCGGACCTGGAGGAGGACGCCCGACTTCGGGCGGCTACAGAGACGGTATTCACAGAGCGTCCATTACCCGGGCGTAAATGACGACGGGGCTGCAACAGCAGCCCCGTCGTACCTGGGTTGTCAATGGCAAACGGTCGATTAGCGTCTAAGCGCTGCCTGCAGCTGACGCTCGCGGTCCTCTTCGAGGTTCACGTAGTCAATCCACGAGCGCGCATTCTGGGCGCTGCGGTTGTCCTCAGCCGCAAGCTCGAATGCCGTACGAGCCTGACCGTACTCTTTAATCTCGAACAGGCACGAGCCCAAAATCAGATTGGCCTGGTCCTCTCTGCGCAGATCGCCCTTGCGAAGTGACTCGCGGGCCGCCTCGATGCACTCGTCGTAGCGAGCGAGGTTTTGATACGACTGCGCCAGACGCAAGTTCATTTCACCGCTGTCGGACAGATCGGCGGCGCGAATCATCGCCGGGATCGCCAACTCGTCTTCCTGCGCGAGCTGCCAGGATTGCGCAAGAATTCGCCAGTTGGTCTCCGTCGACTCGATCGTGCCACTTTCGAGGCCATCAGCCATGATCCGCCCAGACTTCACGGGGATGTCGGCGCTCAGCAGAAGCTGCGCCAACTGCACGATTTCGTTGCTGCGCAAAAGCCAACCTGCCTCGAATGCGGTCTCCCACAGAGCAAGCTGACGCAGGTCGTCGCCTTCCTGGCCGTACATGGCAGAAAGCTGCACGAAGTACTCTCGCTTGGGCCAACTCTGAATGAGCGTACGCAGCGTGCCTATGACATTAGGATAATCCTCGAGCTCGTAATAAAAGACGTTGAGCAGGCGATACCAATTCTCCTGAACCGGCCGGTCCAGCTCCTCCGCTACGCGAATACCGTCGATAACCGTCGGAATACCGTTGGCGAATTGCTCGAGCGAGTAGAAAATCTGTGCCTTGAGGATATACGCGTCCGGGTTCGGCATATCCGTGATTGCGAACCATGTATCGAGCATCTCCAGGGATTCCTGGTACTGCTCTTGCTGAAAATAGAGTTGGCAGAGCGTGAAGCGAGTCGAAGTCTCCATACCGAGCGGAAGGTCCGGCTGCTCGAGCACCATCTCGTACGAGCGAATGGCCTCGCGGAAATTGTCCTGGCCGATATAAATGAACGCGTAGAAATTCCAGAGCTGCGCAACCTCATAGCTGTTGAGGCCCTGCATCTCACGGACCTCGGTCAGGAGCTCCATCGCGCATGTAATATCGTCCATCTCGGCACAAGCCTGCGCCTCGGACAAGCGCTGGTAGACACGCTCACGCATGGCCGGCGTCTTGCGAGTCTCCTGTGCGGCAGCAGCGCTTTCGCCCTCAGCCGCCTGCGTGCCCTGTGCGAATGCCGTGCCCGTGCCCAGCAGAAAGGCAGCGGCGGCGAACAGTGTCAAATGTGCGAAACGCAGCATTCTCGCCTCCCCAGGTATTAGTCTTGAATCTCGAACGTGATCTTATTGCGCACGCCGGGCACCTCGACAGCTTGACCGTCGATAACGCGGGGCTTGTACTTGAATTTCAAGGCAGCATCGACAGCCGCACGCTCGAAAATGCTGCTCGAAGATTCGATGGCGACCGCGTCCCGGGTCGTACCCTGTGGCGTGACCGTGAACTCGACGATCACGTAGCCTTCGAGGCCGCGAGTCAAAGCTCGATTCGGATAAACAGGCGCAACTTTGACGATGGGCAGATATTCGCCATCGCTGATTCCAAATCCGACGCCGCCAATATTTAGGCTAGCGTCCATGGCAGGCGCTCCCATCGAGACTGCCATCGAGTTGTCGAAGCTGTCTGCTTGATTCGGCGTTGGCATCTCCGGGGGCTGCTCGGGCTCCGGCGGCTTCTCCGGTTGATCGCGCTTGGATTCGATGACCTCGTTGCGCTCGACACGAACGAAATCCGTGACCCGAAAAGCCGTCGCGTCGGTCAAAGCACCGCGGCCGGTCGCGATGAGCAGCTGCATCACGAACAGCAAACCGAACGTTACGCTAGCCCCGAGTCCAATGGAGATGGCATACCTTGCAATCATCGTCTAACCCCCGCTCATGCAATACTTGACCATTCTAGGCATAGTCACCCGCCGAGGCAAATAGCCTATGTGGGCCCGATTCTAACACGCTTCTCAACCTTCCTCTGCCCCCTACGGAACAGCCGCAGCCAGCGTAATTTCGACAATTCCCGCAGCTTTTGCCGCATCCATCACGTTGATGACGTATTCATTGTACGATTCGTTGTCGGCCATAATCACGACGCCGCCTTCGGGATTCTCCGCAGCCAGGCGTTCGATCGAGGCCCGAACGCCCTCGGGGGGCACACTTCGCCCGTCAATCCAGATTTCGTTATTGGCCGTGACAGCGATGAAGATGCTGCCCGATTCTGGCGTGAACGCCGTCATCGCCTCCGGCCGATTGACCTCGACGCCCGGTTCTTTGACGAACACGGCCGTGACAATAAAGAAGATCAGCATGATGAACACGACGTCCAACATCGGCGTCAGGTTGATTTCAGCTTCTTCTTCCTCGCTAAGCTGCTCGGCGACTGAATCACGCATGTGCTGTGTTCCTCTCTAGCAGTGATCTAAATCACTGCGTTGCGATTGAGATATTGAAGACGCCGGCGAGACGAGAGGCATCCATGACCGTGACCAAGGTCTCTGCGCTCGAGGTGGCCGCCGTTTGGACCACGACGGGCCGCTCGGGGTCCTCGGCATGCAGGCGCTCGACGTTGGCACGAACGGCGCGCGGATCGACGATACGATTATCGATCCAAATATCGTCGGTCTCGTCGATGATGACGAGAATGGCGCCTTCCTCCTGCACGACTTGTGCCTCTGGGGTGTCCGGGCGATTGACGTCGAGGCCGGTCTCGCGAATGAAGGTCGCCGTAACGATAAAGAAGATCAACATGATAAAAACGACGTCCAGCATCGGCGTCAGGTTGATCTCATTGTCGTCCTGCTCCTGCTTGAGGGCAGCTATGTGCTTTCTCAACGCACTATCCCCTGCTGAGCCCTGCCCAGCTGCTAATACCTAGTTGCTCGAGGTATAAACCAAAATACCAGACAGGTCAATGGTCCATCGTCATCTCGTCCTCGAGGAAATTCACGCTTCTTTTCGCTGTACGCGTCAGGATCGTCACGAAGAACACGCCCGACAACGCACCGACCATACCGGCCATCGTCGGCACCGTCGCACGCGACACGCCCGCGGCCATCGAGCGGGCGTTGCTCGTTCCCTGCATGGCCATGACCTCGAACACCTGGATCATGCCCGTCACCGTACCCATCAGGCCGAACAACGGGCACAAGGCCACGAGAGTCTGAATCATCGGCAACCCGAACTCGGCTGCCATTTTGGCGCGGGAGATCAGGCGCGCACGCACCATGTGAGCGTGCCATGACTTGCGCTCATTGCGGCCTTCCCATTCCGTCATTGCCGATCTGAGCTCTGCTTTCATTCCCGTACGGTAATAGATGAGGCGCTCGAGTATCAGGATCCACATGAAGAGAATCACGACACCGATGAGACGCAGAATTGGGCCGCCGAGTTCGAGAAAGGCTCGGATGGCCTCGTATGCATCGACTAGAGTTTGCATCGAGTAGGTCTCCGTCGGGAGCGAGACCGGGCCGGCAGCGTATGCCGGCCCGATACCCAAATCCCGTATCGACTAATGGGTCTTCTCGGATTGCTCCGCGACGATACCTGCGCTCTGCTCTTGGAGGATCTGTGTGATCTCCCGGCTACGACCACTCACGACCGTATGCAACAACACTGTCGGAATAGCGACGGTCAAACCGAGCACGGTCGTCACGAGGGCCTGCGAGATACCGCCGGCCATCGTCTGCGGGTCACCCGTACCGAACAGCGTAATCGCCTGGAAGGTGTTGATCATGCCGGTAACGGTACCGAGCAGGCCGAGCAACGGCGCGACAACGGAAATGACCTTGATAAACAAGATTCCGCGCTGCAATTTCGGCGTTTCCTTGAGTATGGCCTCGCCAAGCTTGAGCTCAAGTGTCTCCGTGTCCACCTGCGGGTTGTTGTGATACACCTGCAATACTCGACCCAATGCATTGCCCTTGTCCGGCGTATCGCGCTTGAGTTGCGCTTTGACCTTGCGTCCGGCAATCGTCAAGCTCAGCAGGCGCTCGAGTGCGAGCAGCACACCGAGAATACCGAGGCTGATGATC
>JAOTTJ010000468.1 GCA_029864465.1 Gammaproteobacteria bacterium
GCTGTGTCTTCGTCCGATTCGAATCGCGCGGCTTTGAAATTCGTCGGTAGGCCGACTTGGAGCACGTTGCACTTTTCGGTCGGCGGACGAAACGCCTGCGGATCGGGGCTGCACAATGTGATGCGAGACGGGTCGATGTTGTCCCATGCAGACGCGTCTGCATAACAATCTCTAATCGCATCCGCATCGATGGACGGAATGCGTTTCAGGTAACTCAGCGGCGGCATGTTCATGATGGACATGCACGGCTTGCCGGAAGCGCCCACTCGATTCAGAAGATCCTTGACGACGTCAACGCGGTATTGGGGCTCCTGCATGGCGAGAACGACGAGATCATAATCGGCAGGATTCGCATCCTCGGGCGCACCGGCCGTGACTTTGCCGGGCATCGTCTTGGTGTTGAGCTCGACCGGAGCATCCAGGCCCCGTACCGGCAACCGAATGATCGCGCCTTCACTGTTGATGAGCTCCGCCTCCGCAGGCAGGCAAATCAGATGAGCCGAATGACCGGCGAGCGCAGCCTTCGCGGCGAACAATGAGCCGTAAGAAGCACCAAGGAAGAGAATGTTGTATTTGTTCGCCATCGCTGAACCCCTAAACCGTAGTAAATCAAATCAGACCGATTGCCCACATGATGCAGACAGTCATGAACGAGACCAGACCTCCCACCATCGTTGCACCGCCGTAGCCGAAAATCGCGTCATTGACCGGTAAGCGGCTGAGCGATGTGCACACCCAGAAGTAGCTCGAGTTGACGTATTTGATGATGACCGAACCGCTCGCGCCCGCAAGCATGGCAGCTTCAGGGGACAACGCGAGCGTGCCGAGCATGGGGGCTACCAGGGACGCGGCGGTGATGACGCCGACGGTCGTCGAGCCCGTGATCATGTTGCCGATGATCCCGATAACGAACGGCAGCAGTATCGATGGCAGACCGTACGTGGCGAAGAAGCCCGCAATGTAGTCAACGGCGGGCGTCGCTTTGAGAATTTCGCTCAGGGATCCGCCGAGCCCAGTGACCACGAGGATCATCGCCGATACTCTGAGCGCTTCCTCGACCCAGGCATTCTTTGCGTCTTTTCTGTGCTCTGGCGTTTTGACGTTGCGGTACGCGAGCCACACGCCGACACTGAGTGCTACGACCGGCCAACCGATATACGCGAGACCCGTGCGGATGACGTGGTCCTCAGCGAGAAACAACCGCGAAACGCTTTGGGCGGATATCAATAAGATCGGAACGAGGATTGGCGCGTAAGAGGCTACGACGCCGGGCAGCCCGCCCTCGGCTTCAACCTCGAGGAAATTCACGCCGGCATATTCGTCCGACGGCAGCGTCTTGATGCGCGGGCCGGCTATGTACTGTCCCCAGATCCAGCCTGCAATCGACCCAGCCAAGCAAGCGATCGAGCCGAAGATGATCGTTGCGCCGATGTCCGCGCCAACGATCGCCGCGGCGGCCAGGGGCCCGGGCGTTGGCGGGACGATCGCGTGCGTCAACTGCAGTGACCCGACGAGCCCGATGGACATGACACCCACAGTCACGCCCATCATCTTCGCGGCCGAATGCACGAGCGGATTCAGAATGACGTAGGCGACGTCGGAGAAGATCGCAACGCCCAGGACGAATCCGGTCAATGTCAGCGCCAGCGGCATGCGTTTGGAGCCGACTACACTGACCATTGAACGGGTAATCGTCTGTATGGCGCCGGTGTGGCGCAGGGCCTCGGCGATGATCGACCCGAGCACGATGACGACGCCGATCGATCCGAGCGTCGAGCCGAAGCCGGTTTCGAACGCATCGATGAAATTATTTTGTTCTACCCCGGGAATGACGCCGAACAGGATCAGCGGCACCAACAGCGCCAGAAAAACATGCCACCGCCACTTGGCGATCAGAAACAGCAGTAGAAAAATAACTCCGAGAAAGGCGACCAGCGCGAGCAGCGGGCTCGTTGCGACGGCAGTCGACGGATCCATGCGGCGCTAGACCTTTTGCTCGGCTAGCCAGTCGAGCGCAGCTTGTGTTCCACCGGGTTCATGGGGCACGCCGGCGATTTTGAGCCCCATCTCGACGCCGGCGAGCGTGCCGGCAAGCATGAGATCGTTGAACCATCCCAGATGACCGATGCGAAAGACCGTGCCTTTGACTTTGCCGAGCCCCGTGCCCAGCGTCATGTCAAAGCGCGCGAGGATCAGCTCTCGGAGTCGATCGGCGTCGTGTCCGTCTGGCATCATCACGGCTGTCAAGACGTTGGAGTATTCGCTCGGATCCGCGGCGA
>JAOTTJ010000200.1 GCA_029864465.1 Gammaproteobacteria bacterium
TTCTCCAGTCCCCATGCCGTGACAGCGCGTCGCGTGGCCTCGGCGTGACGCGCGTGGCGGGCGAAGACGTTGTCGAGTCCTTCCTCGAACAGCATATTCAGAGCCTCTTCGAGGCCGTAGAGAAGATTCGTGGCTGGCGTATACGGGAAGTAGCCGGTCTTGTTCGACTCGAGGACCGCGCTCCAATCCCAGTACGATCTGGCCAGTCCTGCGGTCTTCGAGGCGTCGATCGCTTTTTGGCTGACGGCGTTGAAGCCCAGACCTGGCGGCAGCATGAGCCCCTTCTGGGATCCGCCAACCGTCACATCCACGCCCCACTCAGTGTGCCGGTAGTCGACCGAGCCCAGCGAGGAGATCGTGTCCACGAATAACAACGCCGGGTGGTTCGCGGCGTCGATCGCTTGCCTGACGGGTGCGATATGACTCGTGACGCCGGTCGAGGTTTCGTTATGCACGACCGCGACGGCCTTGATCGTGTGTCCACTGTCCGCAGCGAGGCTCGCAGCGATCTTCTCCGCGCTGACGCCATGGCGCCAGTCGCCGGGGATGAACTCGACCTCGAGCCCGAGTCGCTCGGCGATGTCGCGCCAGAGCACGGCGAATTGTCCGGTTTCGACCATCAGCACCTTGTCGCCGGGCGACAGCGTATTGACGAGGGCGGCTTCCCAGCAGCCCGATCCGGACGACGGAAATATGATGACGGGGCCTTCGCATTTGAAGACCTTTTGCAGGCCGGGGAGGAGCCGCAGCGTGAGCTCCGCGAAATCCGGTCCGCGGTGATCGATCGTCGGTCGGTCGATCGCGCGCAGGACACGGTCGGGGACGTTACTAGGACCGGGGATCTGTAGAAACTGACGGCCGCTTCGGGCGGGCCCAGACCCCTGTGCTTCGCTCATGTTGTTGGCGTTGTTTTCTTATTCGAACGGGTGCCTATTAGACCATATCGCCGCGTCGTCGGCCTAGGGAGCGCCGTGAGGCGCTCACTCGTCCGGCAGCCAGCGTTCGATGTCGGCCAGCGTTGCATCGAAGCGGTGGCCGAGCAGGGACCCTCCCGTCACGGGGTCGAAGACCATATATTCGCCCTGGTTGGCGGGCGGCGCGGCCCCTCGCGACTTGCGCATCTCGAAGCCGCGAGCGCGGACGCGCTCACGTAGCAGGTGTTCTCTATCATTATGATTCATGTCTCGTAACCGCGACTGGCTCGTGCAACGGCGCTAGAATAGCAGGACGCTCGGATACAGAGTTCAAAACCCCGATCTGGAGACGCCCTTGGCCGCAACAGCCGAAAAACTCGACGGAGCCGACATCGCTGCGCTCGAAAGAACGCTACATCGTGAGCTCGAAGGCGAAATTCTGTTCGACGATTTCAGCCGCGGCCGCTATGCAACGGATGCGTCGATGTATCAGGTGCTGCCCATCGGCGTCGTGATTCCGCGAAACACGGCAGACGCACGCCGTGCCCTCGAAATCGCGCGCGAACATCATGTGCCCGCGCTACCGCGAGGCGGCGGCACCTCACAGGCTGGGCAAACGGTTGGGCGCGCGCTCGTGATCGACTCGAGCAAATACCTGACGGAAGTCTGCGCGCTCGATACCGAGGCGCGCACGGTCTCCGTTGAACCCGGCCTCGTGCTCGACGAGCTCAATCGAGTTCTGGCACCAAGCGGCCTGTTCTTCCCCGTCGATGTCTCGACGTCCAGTCGCGCGACGATCGGTGGTATGGCTGCCAACAACAGCGTCGGCTCGCGATCGCTGCGCTATGGCCACATGGTGGACAACGTGCTTGGCATCGGTGCCGTGCTCGCCGACGGCGAACGCCTGCATTTCGACGCGGGTGCGTTCAACGGCGCCGCCAACGGGCGACTGAAGGTGCTGGCCAACCGAATGACGGAGCTCTTCGAGCGCGAGCGCGAGGAGTTCGCGCGCCGGCTCCCGCAAACTGCGCGCAATGTCGCGGGTTTCAATCTCGATAGGCTCGGGCGCGCCGACCGCAATCTCGCTGACGTCCTCGTGGGCTCCGAAGGCACGCTCGCCTGGTTCGAGCGAATCGATCTGAAGCTCGCGCCGATTCCGCAACACAAGGTGCTCGGCGTTTGCCATTTTCCGACGTTTCTCTCGGCCATGGAATCCGCGCAACATCTCGTCAAGCTGGAGCCGACCGTCATCGAGCTTGTCGACAGCACCGTCATCAATCTGGCCCGGCAGCAAGCACAGTTCCGCGCGACGCTCGAGCAATTCGTGCGAGGGACGCCGGAGGCGCTGTATTTTATCGAGTTTGCCGGGGATGATCGCGACGAGCTCTTACGCCAGCTCGATGAGCTTGACGAGGTCATGGGCGACCTCGGCTTCCCCGACGCGGTCGTGCGGGTCGAGACGCGGGAAGCACAGCAGTCGATTTGGAATGTTCGCAAAGCGGCGCTCAACATCGTCATGTCCGCGAAGGGAGACGGCAAACCGGTCTCCTTCATCGAGGATTGCGCCGTGCCTTTGCCGAAGCTTGGCGAGTACACCGAGCGCCTAACTGAGGTCTTTACTCGGCACGGCACGACCGGTACGTGGTACGCGCATGCGGCCGTTGGCTGTCTGCACGTGCGCCCGATTCTGAACCTCAAGCTCGATACTGATCGTAGGAAATTGCGGACGATCGCCGAGGAGGCGCATGCGCTCGTACGCGAATACAAGGGCACGCACTCCGGTGAGCATGGCGATGGCCTCGCGCGCTCGGAGTTCATCGAGCCGATGCTCGGCCCGCGCCTCGTCAAGGCGTTCGAGGAAATCAAGGCCGAGTTCGACCCTGAAGGACATCTGAACCCGCACAAGATCGTCGATCCACTGCCGATGGATGAGCGCTCGATCTTGAGATATCCGGAAAGCTATGCGCCAGTTGAGATCGAAGAAGCTCTCGACTGGTCCGAATGGGGCGGCTTCTACCGCGCTGCGGAGATGTGCAACAACAACGGCGCGTGCCGCAAGCGCGACCCTGGCGTCATGTGCCCGTCGTACCGGGCGACGAACGACGAGCGGCACGTCACCCGCGGGCGTGCGAACAGCCTCCGCTTGGCGTTGACGGGTCAGCTCGGGCGCGATGCACTTACGTCGGATGCCATGTACGACACGATGGCACTGTGTGTCGGCTGCAAGGCCTGCAAGCGCGAATGTCCGACGGGCGTGGACATGTACCGCATGAAGATCGAATTCCTGAACCAGTATCGCAAGCGCCATGGGCTCAGGCTGCGTGAGCGGCTCGTGGCCTACTTGCCGCGTTACGCGCGTTGGGCCGCGCGGGCACCATGGGCGCTGAACGCGCCGAACCATAGCTCGGTGCTCGGCAAATTGCGCGAGCGCTTGCTCGGCTTCACGGCGCGCCGTGCGACACCGGCCTGGCGTCGCGATGTGTTTGCGGGAGGAATCTGGGGCCCCGAGGACGGGCCAGAGGTCGTGCTGCTCGCCGATACGTTCAACGCGAACTTCGAACCGGAGACCGCAACGGCGGCAGCCAAGGTTCTCGCCGCGGCAGGTTACCGCGTTGTGACGGCGAAGGCAGCCGACGGCGATCGGCCGCTGTGCTGCGGGCGCACGTTTCTGAGCGTCGGTCTCGTCGAGGAGGGCAAGAAGGAGGCTCGCCGCACGATCGAGGCGCTCAAGCCATTTGTCGAGCGGGGCGTGCCGATCGTCGGTCTCGAGCCGTCGTGTCTGCTGACGTTGCGCGATGAGTTTCTGTCGATGTTCCCTGATCAGGATGCGCGTGCGCTGGCCGAGAATGCGCTGCTGTTTGAGGAATTTCTCGCCCGCGAACACGATGCCGGCAAACTCGACCTACCGCTCGAGGCGCTGCCGCAACGTCGAGTTCTCCTGCACGGGCATTGTCACCAGAAGTCATTCGGACTCATGCCGCCGGTGGAAAAGGCACTGGGTTTGATCCCCGATCTGGCTGTCGAGACAGTCGATTCGAGCTGCTGCGGCATGGCCGGCTCATTCGGCTACGATGCCGAGCACTACGAAGTCTCGATGCAGATGGCCGAGCGCTCGCTATTGCCGAAAGTACGCGAGGCCGATGCCAACACGCTGATTGCGGCCGACGGATTCAGCTGCCGGCATCAAATCAGCGACGGCACCGGGCGCACGGGACTGCATGTGGCGCGAATCCTCGAGCAAGCGTTGCCCCGCTAGCGCCCGACGTCGCCGTTGTGCTCCGTAGCTCGCTTATGCTGGCGATTCCGGCACCCGTTCTCTCAGGGGCAGCTCGTGCGAAGTGAGTCCTTGTTTTTGGGAGGCGGCTAGGGCCCGGGAGTGCGTGGACATTCGTCACGAGCGTGAACGGCGACGTTTCGTGGCCGAGGTTGAGGGTGCAGAGTCCGTGCTCGACTATGCGGTGCGCGATGGCGGTGTGCTCGACTACCGGCGCACATTCACGCCGCCTCCGCTGCGCGGGCAGGGGATCGCTAGGGAGGTCGTGCTGTTCGGGCTCGACTACGCGCGTGACAACGGCATCAAGATCATTCCAACATGCCCGTACGTTGCGAAGATTATCCGCGAGAACCCGAGCTATGCGGGTCTCGTCGCGGACACGGATTAGCCGGAAACGTCGCCGGGTCATAACGCCCGTCCGCGACTCGCGAAGCCGATGCCTGGCGGCTATCATTGTCCGCCTCGATTCAGCCGTTAGAAGAACCCAATGAAACTCTGCCGGTACGACGCCGATCGCGTCGGCCTCGTCCAAGACGATCGTGTCGTCGATGTGAGCGATGCCCTAAGCGTGCTCGGCGAGATGCGCTGGCCCGTGCCGAAAGGCGACCGGCTCATCGCACGGTTCGAAGAGTTTCGCGCGGCGGCCGAGGAAATCAAAGACGTCCCTGGCAAGCTACTGTCCGAAGTAAGGCTGCTGAGCCCGATCGCGAATCCGACGAAGATCATCGGCGCACCTGTGAACTATGCGAAGCACCTCGACGAGTCGCGCAAGGACCAGGGCATCCATTTCGACCGCGAAATCAAGACGATTGACCAATACGGATTGTTTCTGAAGGCCAGCTCGTCGATCTGCGGCCCGAGCGAGGGTGTCGCGTTACGCTTCCCGGACCGGCGCAACGATCACGAGGTCGAGCTCGTCGCCGTGATTGGTAGGCAGGCGGATAGAATCAGCCGCGAGGACGCACTCGATTACATTGCAGGCTATACCGTCGGACTCGATATGACCGTGCGCGGCACGGAAGACCGGAGCTTCCGCAAGTCGATCGACACCTATACCGTCATCGGTCCGTGGCTCGTCACAGCCGACGAGGTCGGCGATCCTGGTGCGCTGGATATCGAGCTCAGCGTCAACGACGAGATGCGCCAGCGTTCGAATACGCGTCACCTCATTTTCGATGTACCGCGTCTTATCGAGTACGCATCGAGCTTCTACACCCTGTATCCCGGCGACGTGATCATGACGGGCACGCCTGAAGGCGTCGGGCCCGTGCGCCCCGGCGATTCGATTACGGCGGCGATTGCCGGCGTCGGTGCGATGACGGTCGATGTCCGTGACGCCTGAAAGTTGGAGAGAGACATGCAACGCAGCGAAGACAGAATTCTAACGACGCATGTCGGCAGCTTGATCCGTCCGCCGGAGCTGCAAGCCATGCTCAAGGCCCAGGCAAGCGGCGAGGCGGTCGATGAGGCTGAGCATACGCGGCTGTTGCGGCAGTTCGTCGCGGACGTCGTTAGTCAGCAGGCCGATACGGGCATCGACGTCGTCAGCGATGGTGAGTTCGGCAAAAATATCAGCTGGTCGCAATACGTGCTCGAGCGCTTGAGCGGCTTTGAGCGGCGCGCGCTCAGTGATGACGACGAGGATCCGTTCGCCAAGGGCCAGGATCGCGCGCGCTTTCCGGCGTTTTACGCCGAGCAGGATGCGTTGGATCGGGCCGTATCGGGCGGCGACGGCGGTTACGGTAAGAGCGAGTCCGTGTGTGTCGGGCCGATCGAATACACGGGCCAGGCAGCGCTGCAGCGCGATATCGATAACTTCAAGGCGGCACTCGGCGCCGTTGACGTCGAGGAGGGCTT
>JAOTTJ010000126.1 GCA_029864465.1 Gammaproteobacteria bacterium
CTCGCTGGGTGCTGAACTCGGCATCGAGCTCGGAGACTCGCTGACCGTCAGCGTCGACCGTCGCGCAGCCGTTCCACTTACGGTCATCGGGCGGGTCGGCGATCAGCGTTACGACCCCGACGGCTTGAACCTGCCGCTCGTCGCCGACATCGCAACGGTCCAGGAGCTGCGCGACAGTGGGACGCTGACCCGCATCGACCTGATCCTGACGCCGGACGAGTTAACGCGCCTCGAGGGCCTCGCGCTGTCCGGTATCACGATCGTGCCCGCACCGAGCCGCAGTCGGGTCTTCGACGAGCTCTCGAGCGCTTTTCGCATCAACTTGACGGCGTTGAGCCTGCTCGCATTGCTTGTCGGGGTGTTCCTAATTTATGCGACGATGTCGTTCGCCGTGCTTCAACGCCGGAGCCTGTTCGGCACTTATCGTGCGCTCGGCGTGCGTCGGCGTAGCCTGCTGATCAGCGTGCTCTGCGAGGCGGCGGCGATCGGCGGCATCGCGACCTTCCTGGGGGTCCTGCTCGGCTACGCGCTCGCGCAGGGTCTCGTCGAACTTATGCTGCGCACGATTGGCGATCTGTATTTCTCCGCGGCCGTGCGCGCCGTCGAGCCGTCACCGGCACTGTACTGGAAAGGTTTGCTCGTCGGCGTCGGCACTAGCCTGCTCGCCGCGCTGGTCCCTGCGCTCGAGGCAACACGCGTGACCCCGCGTACGGCGATGAGCAGAGCCGAGCTCGAGCGCACGGCGAAGCGGGTCACCAGCATGGGCGCGAAACTCGCAGCGCCGTGCCTCGCCATTGGGCTCATTGCGCTCGCGGCGGCACCCCGGAGCCTGACGGGTGCGTTTTCCGGCTTGTTTCTCGTGATCCTCGCGACAGCCCTGATCATCCCGACCTGTGCGGCGATCGGGCTGCGAGCAGCTCGCCCTGCGGCCGAGCGTGTCTTCGGTGTCCCAGGGGCGCTCGCCGTTAGCGGCGTGACCGCAGCGCTGAGTCGCACCGGTGTCGCTGCCGCAGCGCTTGCCGTCGCCGTCGCAACTGTCATCGGCGTCGGGCTCATGATCGGCAGCTTCCGCGGCAGCGTAGAACGTTGGCTAGAGACGACGTTACTCGCAGATTTCTATGCAGACGTCGACAACTGGGACGTATCCGCGAACGCGCCGCTCGACGGCGAGCTGGGCAACCTCGCAACGATTCCCGGCGTCCGTGGCGTCAGCTTGCTGCAATTCACGCGTCTGACGACCGCTGACGGCGAAGTCAGCGTACGTGCGATTCTTCCGGGACCGGATGGCTGGGGCTTGACGATTCTCGACGACGGCATGGGAGACCCGATCGAGCGCATGGATGCGGGCGAGGGTGTCCTGATCTCGGAGACGCTTGCGTATCGCCGGGAGCTAGCAGCAGGCGACGACCTCGCGCTGCCGACGGGCTCGGGAACGCAGACTTTCGCCGTGCTCGGCACTTATCGCGCCTACAACACCGACGGCGGCGGAATCACGATGCCGTTGTCAGCCTATCAATCGCATTGGCAGGACCGCGGTCTCGACGGCATCGGCATCTACCTCGATGATGCAGTCGACCGAGCCGCGGTACGCGAGGAGATTTTCGCGTTACTCGAGGCACGACCAGACGTTCAGCTGCGATCGACGCAGGCGATACGCTCGCGGTCTCTAGAAATCTTCGACCAGACGTTTCGTATTACCGAAGTGCTGCGCATTCTCGCCGGCCTCGTCGCTTTTCTCGGCCTGCTGAGCGCACTGCTCGCGATCGAGCTCGACCGCGGCAAGGAGATCGCCGTGCTTAGAGCGCTCGGGTTCACGCCACGTCAGATCGGCACGCTGTCCCTTACGCAAACGGTATTACTCGGCACGGCAGCGGGCGTGCTCGCAATTCCACTCGGCATCGTCATGGCCGGCCTACTCGTCGAGGTCATCAATCAGCGCTCTTTCGGTTGGGGCATGGATCTCGTCATCGAGCCGGCGCCCATCGGGCTGGGGCTGGCGCTCGCGGTCGTGGCGGCACTGCTCGCCGGCATCTATCCGGCGTGGCGCATGAGCCGCAGCAGCGTCGCCGCCCGGCTGCGAGAGGAATGACGAATGCGAATGATCGCAATCATCGCATCGAGCCTGAGCGTTATGGCCTGCGCTCGCGACATCGGGCCAGCTGAGCTCCAGTCGTCCGCAGCCGTCAACAATTTTTTGACGACAACGGAGCTTGCGGGCTACGAGCGTGCACTTGCGCCGCGGACGCTCGAGTTTCCGCGCGACCACGCAAGCCATCCGCAATTCAAAACCGAGTGGTGGTATTTCACGGGCAACCTTGCCGACGCGCAGAACCGCGCGTTTGGCTTTCAGCTCACGTTCTTTCGCTTCGCGCTTGCACCGGACGAACCGCAGCGAGAGTCGCCATGGGGCGCCCGTCAGGCTTGGATGGGACATCTCGCGATAACGGACGCGGCTAGCGGTGAGTTTCTCCACGCCGAGAGATTCTCGCGCGAAGGCCTCGGACTTGCCGGAAATTCGGCAGCACCGTTTCGCCTGTGGCTCGAGGATTGGTCGGCGACGGCCACCGGACCGGCACCGTTCCCGTTGCGGTTGCTCGCCGGCGCGCAAGGCGCTGCACTCGATCTGACGCTCACGACGACTAGGCCACCAGTCGCACACGGCGAACGTGGGCTCGATCGAAAAGGCCCGGAGGCCGGCAACGCCTCCTATTACTATTCGATGCCAAGGCTGGCTGTCGATGGTGAGCTACGCATCGGCGAGGCGCATCACAGCGTCGCCGGCAGCGCCTGGATGGACCGCGAGTGGAGCACGAACGCGTTGAGCCCGGAGCTCGCCGGATGGGATTGGCTCTCACTCGAGCTCTCCGACGGCCGCGATCTGATGCTGTATCGGCTGCGCACGACCGCAGGCGGGTCGAGCCCGTTCAGCAGCGGCTCGTTAATCGCCGCCGATGGCAGCGCAATTACGCTCGAGCGCGACGACTTTGTGCTCGAGGCGCGTGAGTACTGGACGAGCGCGACGACGGGTTCTCGCTACCCGGTCGGCTGGAACGTCGAGCTACCAGCACAGAGTCTGAGCCTCGAGGTTCTGCCGTTGATACCCAACCAGGAAATGAACCTGGCCGTTCGCTACTGGGAAGGCGCGGTCGTGGCGCAGGGATCACGAGACGGCCAGTCCGTGACCGGGCGCGGCTACCTCGAGCTCACGGGCTATTGAAGGTCAAACGGCGTCATCGGGCGTGCAACCAACCCGGCAAGAGCGTGTAGGGATCTATATCGACACTCTTGTCGTATTCGACGCCGTTCTTCTCGAGTAACGCCTGAAGGTCTCCGCTACGGCATGCGTCGAAGAGCTCGGTCGCCCCGCCAATGAGCTCACCGCCAACGAAGATCTGCGGAATCGTCTTGACGTCGAAGCGCGCATTCAGCGCGAGCCGAATCTTTCCGCCGCGATCGCCATCTTGGTATTCGACTGAATCGAGATCGATCGACCGATACGCAATGCCGAACTCCTTGAACATCTTGCGCACGGACCAGCAGAACTCGCACCACTCGAGCGCGAACAGCACGACGGGATTGTCGGCGTCACTGATCGCGGACTCGAGAAACGCCTCGGCCTCGGCCGTCGCCGGGGCAGCCGCTTCCTGCTTGGCCGGCTCTGGCTTGGGCGGCGCCACGACGTCAAAGCGATAGCCCGGCGTCGATCGCGAGATCTGAAGCTCCACCTCTGTCATGTCCGCCGGTATGTCCTCGAACAGCGGCGTGCTCAGATAGCGCTCGCCCGTATCGGGCAACATGGCGAGGACGGTCGTGCCCTCTGGCGCCGACTCGCAGATCGTCAGCGCACCCGCGAGCGTAGCGCCGCCCGAAATGCCGACGAAGATGCCTTCCTTCTGCGCTAATTCGCGCGACAGCCGCATTGCGTCGGCGCCGGCTACAGGCACGATCTCGTCGATGTACTCGTCACGGACGGCGTCCTCGGTGAGCTTCGGAATGAAGTCCGGCGACCACCCCTGCATGAGATGCGGACGAAAATTCGGATGACTCCCGGCTGGCGCGCCTTTGTCGGTTCGCTGCTGCGCAATTCCGCTGCCGAGCAGCTGGGAGTTGTCGGGCTCGCAGACAACGATCTTCGTATTTGGTCGCTCCTTCTTGAGCACACGCGCAACACCCTTGAGCGTACCGCCCGTGCCGAAGCCCGTGACCCAATAATCGAGGCGCTCGCCGTCGAAATCGGCAAGTATTTCCGGCGCCGTCGTGCGCGAATGCATATCGGCATTGGATTCGTTCTCGAACTGCCGGCATAGAAACCAGCCATGCTCCTCAGCGAGTTCCACGGCCTTCGCGAGCATGCCGCTGCCCTTTTCTGACGCCGGCGTCAGGATGACTCTCGCGCCGAGAAACCGCATGAGCCTGCGCCGCTCGACGCTGAAGCTCTCGGCCATCGTTACGACGAGTGGGTAACCCTTTTGCGCGCAGACCATCGCAAGACCGATACCCGTATTGCCGCTCGTCGCCTCGATGACGGTCTGGCCGGGCTCGAGCGCGCCAGACCGCTCGGCATCCTCAATGACGCCGAGGGCGAGCCGGTCCTTGACCGATCCCATCGGGTTAAAGGACTCGACCTTGACGTAGAGATTCACGCCCTCGGGCGCAAGCTTATTGACGCGGATGACGGGCGTGCGACCGACCGTTTCCAGTACGTTTTCGAATCGACCTGACATCGGGCGTTTCTAACCTTGTCGCGTCACGCACGCACGCTCGACACGTCCCTGGCGAGTTGCCTCAGTCGTAAACCCAATCGCCACCCGCGGTCTCGCTGTACTCGAGGACCGGAGACTGCACGTCCGCATGTTTCAGGAAGCGGTCGAACCAGGCAATGGACTCGGCGACGACCTCGCGTTGGATCGGATCGGGATCGTAGACACCGTCGGCGTTACGCTGAACAAACGCGAACCCGTGGTGGTCGTGATCGTAAGAGCGCCACTCGACGAGCTTGCCGAGCTCCTCGAGAAGCTCGTAGTTGAGCCTGAACGTCTCCTGATTGTGATCACGGTCGCGCCCGACGACCAGGATCGGCGTCTGGATCGTGCCGAGTCGCCGCTTGGCTTCGGCTTCGTCGATGCGCGAGCGCAAGCGCGCGACGGCCTCCGCCTGCATCTGGGGCGTATTGACGGGCAGCGTCTCGGGCTCATCGGGCTCCGGTGGAGCGTTCGGATCGCGCGGCAGCGGTGCGAGGAAGCCGGTAGAAGCGGGCTCAGTCGTGACGGCCGCGGCCAAGCCATTGTATTGGCTTGCGATTTTCATGAGCATTTCGCTGCCGTGACTCACGCTCATATAGCCGATGCGGTCGGCGTCGACCTCGGGCAGTGCCTTGACGAACTCGATGATCTCGATGGCATCCTCGAATTCCTGAGGCCCGCGGCTGTAGCGTTGACGTCCCTGGAATGGGCGCACCGTGAGCGGCACGGAGAAATCCGTGTCGACCTCGGCACGGTAGCGCATCCAGACGACCGCGTAGCCCGCGTGGAGAAACTGCTCAAGCGTGCCGCTGCCGTAGTTCGTCCATTCGCGAAGCCAGCGCAGCCCGAAACCGCCATTCATGTGAGCGAATACGATCGTCGGGAAAGGACCGGCTCCTGCGGGCTTACGGATTGCGATCGGTGCATACACGCCGTCTCTGAGCTCGACGAACGTATAACGAGCCGGAATGTCCGAGCCCATGACAGGCTCGGTCGCCTCGATCGCCATGTCGTCGAGCCGCTCGGGCACGAATAGCCACATGGGGTCGACACTCTGGTTCTGCTGCGCGACACCGGCCATGGGGCAAAGCAGGGCCGCGGCGGCTCCGACGAAAATCTTGCGCATCGTGTTTCTCCGTATATTTCGCTGTCTCGAGATGCAGATAGCGATAATAGTCTGTTTGAAGCGCCGACGGACAGGATGTCCAAGTGTCGCGGAGGCCAGGGATGGCCGGGAGCGACCGACGGACAGGATGTCCAAGTGTCGCGGAGGCCAGGGATGGCCGGGAGCGACCGACGGAAAGGCGCTATCGAGCTTGGGTTGCCCCGCCAGTCAAAAGCTGAGAAGCTTTTCCGACCGGCGTGGCGGTCGGCTGATCGGCCGGGTTTGTAGGCGCCACGCTCCAAGATTCGGGCACAAGGCAGTTAGCGAGGGGGACCCATCGCCATGGATATCGAGTCGAAATTCAGCCGTAGAAGCATGGTCAAGTGGGGGCTGCTGTCCGCCGCGGCGGCACCGGCAATGCCGAGGTTGCTCGGCGACGACGCAGTCGCGCAAGAGATGTCTCTCGGCGCAGGGAATGAGCTCTTCGGCGTCGTCGGCGGGCGCGATGGCGCGAAACTGTTCACGGGCGAGGCGTTACGCGGCGGCGGCCAGATGGAAATCCGCTTGAACCAGTCGATTCACACAGACGACCCGGACGAGCTGGAGGTGGCCAACCGCTTGCGGCCGTTCGACCCGCAGTCCTGGTACAACGAATGGCGCCGTGTCGCGGAGATCAATGAAGAATTCGGCGAGGCGTATGAGGCCGATAACCTGCGTCTGTCTGCAAATACCTACTATCTGCGTGCATTCCGTTTCTACCGTGCGGCGATTATCTATCAGGAAGATACGGACGCGACGATGCTGCCTGGCTACATGAAGATGATGGACATGTTCAACAAGGCCTGGGAGATGGCGCGCCCGCCTTTCGAGCGCGTCAAAGTCATGGTCGACGGCAACGAGCTCGACGGTTATTTTCGCAAGCCCGGCGGGCCTCCCGGCACGCGCTTCCCAACGGTCATCAACTATCTGGGCGCAGACTCGATGGCCGAATCGACAATTCTCGGACGCGGCAGCTACGTGGCCCGCGGCTTGGCGTTCCTCGTCATCGATCTGCCGGGCCAAGGTGCGGCGAAACGGCTCAAGCACCTCTATATGGAACCGGACACGGAACGTTACGTCTCCGACCTCGTCGATTACCTCGAGACGCGCCCGGACGTCGATGCGAATCGGATTGGCCTGCTGGGCCAGAGCATGGGCGGGTATTCGGCACCGCGTGCAGCAGCCAATGAACCGCGGATCAAGGCCGTGACCATGGCGGCCGGCTCACACGATTTAGAGCGCGACCTATTCGATTACTTTCCGCCGATTCAAGAGCGCGTTCGCTGGATCATCGGCGCACGAGACCTCGCGGATACGAAACGCAAGATTCGAGACTTCACGATGGAAGACGTCGCGCGCCGGATCGAATGCCCGATGCTCATCGGCTATGGTCCGACCGATCGCATCATGGACCCCGAAGGCGCCTACCGGCTCTATCAGGCTGCGGTCAACGCGCCTCGGCAGATGTGGTCCGGCGGTGGGCACCCCCACCATACGGCCAAATCGGGCGGCCCGAGAATCCGGCGGCTGCCGACCGAGCAGGACTGGCTCGCGAGGACTCTCGGCGCGATCTGACCTCGCCCTGCCAGGAAAAGCCTCGGCCCCAACAGGGGTCGAGGGTATTTTCGTGAAGTCCGCGGTCTCCGCATCCATAAAAAAACCCCCGGCCCAAAAAGGACCGGGGGTTTTCTGTTTAAAAGCCTGGCGGTGACCTACTTTCACTCGGCACATCCCTGTGCCTCGCCCTGCGGGCGGCCTTCGGCCGTGCAACTCGGCTGTCCTGCCGATTTGTCACATGGGGCCATGTTCGACTAGGTCACCGCCAACAACCTCAAAAAAAACCCCCGGCCCAAAAAGGACCGGGGGTTTTCTGTTTAAAAGCCTGGCGGTGACCTACTCTCACATGGGGAGACCCCACACTACCATCGGCGCTGGACGTCTTCACTTCCGAGTTCGGGATGGGATCGGGTGGTTCCCGTCCGCTATTGCCGCCAGGCATACCGGTTGGCATTCACGTCGCAACATGAACGCCGAAACTGGAATGATCCGTCAGATCGCACAAACTTCTTGGGTGTTATATGGCCAAGCCTCACGGGCAATTAGTACTGGTTAGCTTCATTCATTACTGAACTTCCACACCCAGCCTATCAACGTTGTAGTCTTCAACGGCCCTTCAGGGGGATCGAGTCCCCAGGGAAACCTAATCTTAGGAGGGGCTTCCCGCTTAGATGCTTTCAGCGGTTATCCCTTCCGTACGTAGCTACCCGGCAATGCCACTGGCGTGACAACCGGAACACCAGAGGTACGTCCACTCCGGTCCTCTCGTACTAGGAGCAGCTTCCTTCAAGTTTCCAACGCCCACGGCAGATAGGGACCGAACTGTCTCACGACGTTCTAAACCCAGCTCGCGTACCACTTTAAATGGCGAACAGCCATACCCTTGGGAC
>JAOTTJ010000482.1 GCA_029864465.1 Gammaproteobacteria bacterium
TGCCGAGGCGAAGATCGGTGCTGAGGCGACGATAGGCACCTTCGCGGCCGCTGTCGCGATCACTGATAAGGCCACTGTTGGTGTACCGATTTCGCCCGACGGCGCTGACGCCGTGTCCGTGGCTCGAGCAGAGCCGACTGATCCAGAGAGTTTCGGTTCCGATGACGCTGTCGAGCCGCTAGAGGGCCCAGCCGTCACGTTCAGGATGTACAACAACTACGCGCACTTCATCGATCACTCCGAGATACGGATCTTCGATGCGGAGCAATCGCTTCGTGCAGCGCCGCTCGATGTTGTCGAGATTGATTCAGACGGTCTTGCGGCGTGGCAGCCGGAAGAGGAGCGATTCCGCGCACCGTTGCGCGAGCTCAAGTACGTATTGCGCGCTTACGGTCATGACGGCACTTTCGACGAGACTTCGCCGCAGCCATTATGGCTCACCTATAAGATCGAGGAAGAGGCGGCGGCCTCAACTGAGGACGGAGAGGCTGGCGATAGCTTGGAAGATGCTGTGCCATCCGAAAATCTCGAAGCTGTGGGCGCTGCCGGGTTCTCGAACGGGATCGGTGCGGCACGAACTGCGGGGCTGCTTGCCGGATACGGCGAGAACGAAATCTCACGACGCAACATCACGCTGAGCAGCGGAACGGTTACCGTACGCGGTAGCGGCGTTTCTGCGGATAGCACCGTTCTCGTCGCGGGCCAAGCCACGCCCATCGATCCCCAAGGAAACTTTGTCACCGAGACGATTCTGCCTACGGGTCAACACACCGTCGAGGTTGCCGTGCTGGACCCGGAAGGTAACGGTGAGCTGTACCTGCGCGATCTCGAGTTGAAGCGTAACGACTGGTTTTATGTCGGCATGGCGGATCTCACGCTGTCCGCAGATAGCACGGACGGTCCCGTCGATTTGCTTCAGGGTCAGAACTCGGAGTTTGCTCTCGATGATTCTTCCACGGGGCGGCTCGCTTTCTACGTCAACGGAAAGTTCGGCGATCAGTGGCGACTCGCTGCAAGTGCAGATACGCGAGAGGAACGCCTCGGGGACATGTTCAGCAACTTCATGAACAAATCTCCGGAGTCGCTGTTCCGGCGTATCGACCCCGATTATCACTATCCGACGTTCGGCGATGACAGCACTGTCGAGGAAGGGGCGCCGACGATGGGGAACTTCTTCGTCAAGCTGAGTCAACGCGAGAACTATGGTCTTTGGGGCAACTTCAACGTCGGCTACATGAATAACGAGCTCGCCCAGGTTGATCGCGGGCTATACGGCGGTAATTTCCATTACGAATCCGACGCGACAACCAGCTTCGGTGAGCATCGACTCGCACTGGATGCATTCACGGCCGAGCCCGGCACCGTGCCCAGCCGCGAGGAGTTCCGCGGCACGGGCGGGTCTTTGTACTTCCTGCGCCGCCAGGACATCCTGCCGGGATCCGAGCGTGTGCGCGTGGAGATCAGGGATAAGGCATCAGGAATCGTCACAGGCGTGTTGAGTCTCCGTGCGGCGCTCGACTACGACATCGACTACCTGCAGGGCCGAGTTCTATTGTCCGAGCCATTAGCCTCGACAGCTGACGACGGTTTGCTCGTGCGCAGCAACGCGATGCGCGGCGACGAGGCGTATCTCGTTGTTCGCTACGAATACACGCCTGGATTTGATGACGTCGATTCGCTCTCGGTCGGTGGGCAGGTTCACTATTGGTTTGGTGACCACGTCAAGCTTGGCCTAACGTCAAACACGAACGACGAAGACAGTCTCGATTCGAGTCTCAACGCTGCCGACTTGACGGTCAGAATGACCGAGCAGACGTGGGTCAAGATGCAGACGGGTAGGACCGAAGGGTTGCTCGCGAATGTCGTGCGGTCCGACGATGGCGGCTTCGGCTTCTACGGGTATGACGATCTGTCGTTCGTCGACGCTAGTGCTGATGCGAGTCGGCTGGACGTCAGCGTTGGATTCGGCGATTTCTTCGAGCGCACACGCGGCCGCGTGACGTTGTACGGGCAGGAGCTCGAAGCAGGTTATGCCTCGCCAGGTCTTGCGACGCTCACAGATACACGTAACTACGGAGCGATGTTCACGATGCCGATAACCGATGAACT
>JAOTTJ010000483.1 GCA_029864465.1 Gammaproteobacteria bacterium
ACCGCGTGAGGTGCCGGTGCCGCCGCCGCGCGTGGTGCCCGTGCCGCCGCGTGAGCTCGTCTTCTTTTTAGTCGCCACTGTAGTTCCCCCAGTTATTGTTAGTCGGCCTAGCGGTCTCGAACCGTCCTTGGCTGACGATTCATTCGTATTCCTCGCTTAGTTATTAGCACAGTTTGTCGGCCAAGACCAAACAAAGTGTCACTGTGTCGGGCCGGCTATGATCGCCTCAAATTCTCTCTCTCCACGCAGAGATGCTAAATCCGGGTCGTTCGCAATGGTGGCTCGCGACCACCCGCTTTCGACGGTCCTGCGCAAATACTCATACGCTCGCTCTACGTTACCCGATTGCACGCTCACTAACGCCGCAAAGAAATACGCGGTAGGATCGGACGTGAGCTCGAATAGCTTTTCAAGCCCCGCCGCTGCCCGATCGAGTTGCCCCGAAAACGCATAATAGGTATTGAGCCTCGCGAGAGTATCCCAATCGGATGGATTGATACTAAGGTCTTGCTCGGCGAGCTCGATCGCTTTCTCGTACGCCGCATGGGCGTTCTCTGCCTCGCCCGGAATAAAACGATACGCATCGCCGAGGCGTCCCCAGGATGAATGGACCTCCGGAGAAATGCTGACGGCTCTTCTATGATCCTCGGCGGCCCTGCTGAATTCACCCCGGTAGTAGTGAACAAGTCCGCGGTTCGAGTAAGTCCAACGTGATGGCAGAGGCGAGGCATTGAACGCTCTCTCGGCCTGATCCAGTTCGAACATAGCCAGGTAAGTGTTGCCTAGATTGTCATAGCCGACGCCGCTATCAGGAACTAATTGAATAACCCGTTGATAGCGTTCGATCGCCTCATCGTAGCGCGAATGATCCCAAAGAAAATTACCGAACAGGTTGTGCACACCCCAATAGCGGCTTTCGACCTCTTCGGCTCGTCGAAACGTCGCCTCTGCTTGATTGAGAAGGTTTTGGGCGGCGTAGGCCTGAGCGAGCTCCAAATACGGACTGACCGCGGTCGGTTGCTGGGCGATGGCAGTCTCAAGCTCCAATATAGCGTCCTCATACTGTCCGCTGTATCGATACAAATTACCTAGCGCGACATGGACGTCCCATAAACTATTGTCGAGTGTCAGGGCGCGATGACAAGCGACTTCAGCTGCCTCGAAGGATTCAGATTCCTCCGAAAAATAGTAGTTGCCCAGGTGCGCCTCACACAGACCCGCGTAGGCATGAGCAAAGCGTGGATCGAGATCGATGGCGCGGTCGAACAACTCGATGGCACTCGCCAGCGTCGTTTCTTCATGTGGCTGTCTAAGATAGTCTCGCCCGCGAAGATAGTAGTCGTAGGCTTCAGCATTCTCTGTGGGCCGCACCATGAATTGCCGTTCTGATTGTGCCGATAAGACCGGCACGATCGCCCTCGCCACCGAGCGTGCAATCTCGCTCTGAATATCCAGAATATCCGTCAGCTCGCGATCGTAGGACTCGCTCCACAAGAGGTCGCTCGTCTCCGCGTTATCCAGTGCTGCGGTGACCCGAATCCGGTCTCCGTAGCGGCGCACCCTGCCTGACAATACGTATCCAACCTGTAGAGTCGCCGCGATCGTCATAATGTCGACGTCCTTGCCTTTGAAATAGAACGATGCCGTTCGCGATGCAACCTTGAGTTCACGGAGTCTGGATAGCGCGCCCAGTAGCTCATCGGCGAGCCCATCAGCGAAATACTCGTCCTCTGCTTCGGTGCTGAGATTCTCGAAAGCGAGCACCGCGATGGAATCGAGCTCCTCGGCATCGGCCTGCCGACCAGCCGTCGACACGTAGTTGTCGTAGGCCAGGAAAGTCACGGCGACAACCAGCAGTCCGATGATCGCCCCATCCAAGCGCCTGCCCTTAAGCCCGCCCATCTCCGTGTGGCGCAGGACTTCGTCGCTGCGCTTGAGCCCCATCGGAGTGAGCTCATAGAGCCATGCCAGAACGAGGGCAACGGGGAACCCCAGAATTGTCACGACGATGAGGCTCTGCATGATCCAGGGGGGCGTATCGAAAGTCGGCAGCACGATGCTTGCGGCCTGGATGAGCAACCACGCAACAACGGCGTATGCGGC
>JAOTTJ010000485.1 GCA_029864465.1 Gammaproteobacteria bacterium
ACCGAGCGCGAGCACGCCCGCGGAGCCCCTCGCGATAGTCCTGCGCGAATTGGAATTCTGGATAGTCATGTCTGCACCCCCGAAGACCTTGTTGCCAGTTATTGTTGCGCCTAGGCGCGATCTATTCTTGGTTTCGAAGCTATTAAATAACACAACTACCTATCGAGCGCTAGCCCAGTCCGAGCGTCATGTTGTTTATTGGACACAGCCATCATTGCTGTCAGCGGGAGTCTCGCGCTGCGTCGCGGCCAGGTTCCGGCGCATCGGGTGCATCCAAGCAACGGGTTTTCGCAGCCGGGCGGCGCCACGTTGATTTGGACCAATTCCAACGGGCTTGTGTCAGGCACGCACGGACGTCAACTCATCGGCGGAGCCCAGGCGTTTTAATTGCTCGTGGAATACCCCGTACGCGCGTCTGGGGACACCACCGTGCCGGTCGAGCAATCTCATGCGTGGCGTCGAGGCCGAACGGAGGCGCTACGCGCTTTCCGGCGAATCGACCCGATCGAGATCAATTGCGGTTTTCAGGCAAATAGCGTCTGGTCGCTTCCGGGTCGCAGTTGAACGGCGTGAACTCGACGTGCGGCGAGTAGACGAGGTCTCTGCGATCCGTCATCGAGCCGACGATGTACTCGGGATCCTCGAGCGTGAACTCGACCGACATATGCGTGCCGCCGTCCAGAAGCTCGTAACGCTCCACGACGTGCTTCTGCGCACCGGACGGGATCCCGTTCTGGTAGGGGGAGCGGTTGTCGGCAAAATTGGTCGTATCGACGACAAGCACGTCGCTTTCCCACCAGCCGATCGAATGGCCTTCATGCGTACGCTCTGAGATCGGCGGATGCTCACGACCGTCCATGTAGACCGTACGCTCCTGGTCGAAGAATTGGCTGCGCATCATGATGACCTGCTGCTCCTCGAGGATTTCGATCTGCAGCGGATAGAGGCGCGAATAAACGATGCTTCCCGGCGTCGGCTTTGTCATGCAGGCGAGCTCGGGGTTATCGGCGTCGTTCTGGCTATAGGCTTCGTTCATCACGCGGCCCTTTTCGGTCAACGTGAGCCGCGCGGCCATGAGCTGGTCCAGCCCGCCGGGATAGTCCGCGGGCAAGCGTGAGCGGTCCGTCAGCCAGATGCCTTCGATTGTGTCCGTGGTTGCCAGTTGTGCCGGCGTGCCAGATTCGCGCGCAAACGAATACGACACCGAGACTCCGTCAACCTCGACCGTCGAGAGTATGCCGTAGGGGCGCCCGTCGCGTGCGGGGCGCAGACCGACGACGACCTCGTCGCCGACCTGCAACGTGTTGCGGTCCCAGCCGCGCCGAGAGACCGTGATCGCCGAGGCCATCTGCACGTTCCACTCCTCGGTCTCTCCCGCCTCGTTCGTGACCGCGACGACGAAGTAGGTGTGGGGATTGCGCATCGAGTATTCGGTGACCGTGCCCTGGATCGTAATGACGCGATCCATATCTAAAGCCGCATCACTATGGTGGCCGAGAGCCACCGATGCCACGCCGAACGTCGAAGCTGCGACGACGATTGAATAACGCATGAGCAACCCCCGATAGATAATTCGATTACCTGAAGCTACAACGCCCCACGTTTACCGGTCAAGCCCCGCACGCAGCACCGTCACTATTGCGAAAGCAATTCGGTGTATGCCAAGCGCCTACGGAAATTCGAGGGTGCGGAGCCTTATACGTTCACGGCACCTGTTACCCCGGCAGGCTTTTGGGACTGGGTCGGCGGCGAACAGATCGAGGAACTCAACTGCGCGCTCCCTGAGGCCGGCTGACGCTGCTGCGGGCCCGCCCGACGAGCGGAATCACGACGGCCTTCGGCCGCGACCGTAAGCTCTCGAACTCACAGCGCGCCGCGACGAGCGCAGACGGCAGCGAGCAATCATGCTCGCGCACGAGCTCTAAGGCCCGGCGCTCGAGCCAGCGCCGCTCATTCGGATCGATCGCCGGCACCTGTTTCTGTCGTTTCTCGGTCGCCTTCATCGCAGGTCTCCCTGACGAATGTTGGCGTTCAGAATAAGGCTGCGGAGCTGAACTGTCGCTGAATGGCCTGCCGGCGACATTAAGGGAAAAAGCGCG
>JAOTTJ010000127.1 GCA_029864465.1 Gammaproteobacteria bacterium
CGATCATTCTCGGCGGCAAGTACGCGGCCGTTGAGATCGTCACGAAGATTGCCGCAGGCATCCTGATTGTCTGCAGCGTCGCCGTCTACGTTGTCGAGCCCGCGCCTCTGACATCATTCGTCAATTTCTTTCAGATCAACACGCCCGAGGGCTCCTGGCTCATCATCGCTTCGTTCTTGGGGCTGCTGCCGACGGGTATCGACGTATCGCTGCAGGCCTCGGAGTGGGGCAAAGCGAAGAAAGTCGGCATGGGGCGAATCCGTGAGCAAATGGAGGAGCAGGGTCTGGCGACGCGTTTCGATGCGTTCGCTCACGGTAAATCCGATCTAACCGTCGATACATCGAAGCTGCCGGAACATGCGCAGGAATACTGCCGGCGCTGGTTCAAGATCGGGATATGGGATTTCCGCTTCGGCCATGTGATCTCTTTCATCCTCGTGTGTATCTTCATGCTGCTCGCCGCCGTGTGGATGTATCCCAGCGATGTCGCGGGTAATGCCGTCATGGGCGAGATCGCGCGCATTTTCACCGACAGCGTCGGGCCAGGCATGATGATCGTGTTTCTGGCCGGCGCGATGGCGGCGACGTACTCGACGGCGTTCAACTACTTCGACGGCTGGCCGCGCGTCGTCGGCGCGTGCTGCCGAAATCTATTCAGGAGCACGGCATCGATGCCGGGCACGTCGAAGGACGATCTCGATGAGGCCCATCGCAAGACCTGGTACTCCGAGTTCAACGTCTACCGCGCCACGATGCTCTTCTCGCTCGTAAGCTCCGTCGTGATCATTGCGTGGATACCGGCGCCGGTCTATCTCGTGCTCGTCGCCTCGGCGCTGGCGTACTTCGTCGCGCCCGTGATTTTCTACCTGAATCTCTACTACTGCTTTACGGTCATCCCGAAAGCGGACAAGACGTTCTATCCGTCGACATTTGCGACGTGGTTCGGCTGGTTGAGTTTCGTCGTCTTCACGGGTCTGTGGCTCGTGTTGATCTGGGTGCGGCTGATCACTCCGATGCTCGGCAGCTGAGCGGGCAGGAACCGGCGTGCCGCTTGATTCGGCGGCGGAATCGGACGAAGATCGCGGCCGGGCCGGCGGGCTGGGGCCCGGCCGGATTTACCTGCCTGAGGATTTGCCGTGTTTGAGAAACTTGAGCTGCTCGCGCCCGATGCGATCATCGGCATCATGGCCCTGTTCCGCGAGGATCAGGCGCCCAACAAAGTCGATCTCAGTGTCGGCGTCTACCAGGACGATACCGGCAACACGCCCGTCATGGAGTGCGTCAAGCGTGCCGAGCGGCAGATCGTCGACGCTCAAACGACGAAGACCTACGTTGGCATCGCCGGCAACATGGACTTCAACCGCGGCATGGAGAAGCTGCTGTTCGGGGCAGATCATCCCGTGCTCGCTGCGGGCCGCGTCGCGACCGTGCAGAGTCCTGGCGGCAGTGGTGGGCTCTGCGTGGCTGCGCATCTTCTGCACCGCGCCAATCCCGATGCGCGCATCTGGCTGAGTGCACCGTCTTGGCCCAATCATCTGCCGCTGCTAGGTCTCGCGGGCCTGCGACTGGAGAGCTATCCATATTACGACTACGACGCGCACGCCGTCGATTTCGATGCGATGATGGCCTGCTTCGAGAAGCTCGACGCGGGCGAGCTCGTGCTCATTCACGGCTGTTGCCACAATCCCTGTGGTGCCGATCTATCGCAGGTGCAGTGGCAGGCACTCACCGATCTCTGTGAGCGGCGCGGTGTGATCCCCTTCATCGATCTCGCCTACCAAGGCCTGGCCGAGAGTCTCGAGGCTGATGCCTACGGCGTGCGTCTCATGGCTGAGCGGCTACCCGAGGTCGTCGTTGTCTCCTCATGCTCGAAGAACTTAGGCCTCTATCGTGAGCGCACGGGCGCGGTCTGCGTCGTTTCGAGTAGCCCTGAGCAATCCAAGGCCACGGCGACGAACCTCGCCAACGTCGCGCGCGGTATCTACTCGATGCCGCCCGATCATGGCGCCGCTATCGCAGGGCAGATCCTCAACGACGAAGCACTGACTGCGCTTTGGGTCGAGGAGCTCGATGAAGTTCGCCGCCGAATCAACGGCCTGCGCGATCTTATCGTGGCGAAGCTCGCCGAGCGCGGGGCGCCGCGTGATTTCTCGTTCATTGCCAACGAACGCGGCATGTTCTCGTTCCTCGGCATCTCGAAGGAACAAGTCATCCGACTGCGGGAAGAGTTTCACGTCTATATGCTCGAGTCGAGCCGCATCAATCTTGCGGGGATCAACCAGGCCAACGTCGACTATGTCGCCGACTCGATCGTTGCGGTCCTGTAGCACGAGAAATCGGGGTCCGGTTCTCAATGCCTAGCTCATCGCCGGCCGGCCGACCGGCCTAGCTATCGTGCGCCTGCCATCGCCCCACGATCAGCTGCTGACCCCGGTATACCTGCCCTCGTTGCTGATGGCTATCAGCAATCAGGGCATGATGCTCGTGCTGCCGTTGTATGCGCTGCACATCACGGGCGACCCGGCGTATGCAGCGCTTATCGTCGGGTTGCGCGGGATCGGCGTTTTGCTGCTCGATATTCCCGCGGGCATGATCGCGGCGCGGTTCGGCGACAAGAACGTCATGCTCGGCGGGCTCCTCTGCAACGCCGCCGTGTTGCTCGGCCTCGCCATCTGGACGGACCCGTGGGTCGTGGCGTTGCTCTCTCTCGTGCAGGGCGGCGGTGCCGCAGCGTGGTTTCTATCGCGCCAATCCTATCTTTCGGACGCAAGCCCGGCTTCGACCTGGGGGCGCTCGATCGCGGTCGTGGCGGGACTCAACCGCATCGGAGCCTTCGCCGGCCCGCTCGCTGGCGGTGCCGTTGCCGAGTGGTTCGGTTACGCACCGACCTTCGTCGGCGCCGGCGCGCTGTCCGGGCTTGCGGCATTCGTCGTGCTCGTGCGCGCACGGGCGCTCAGGCCTGAGGTCGCGCCCGACGCGCTGCGCGCGAGTCTGATCTGGCGCATCGTCAACGATTGCGGTCGAGTATTCGCGACTGCGGGTTTCGTTGCGTTCGCGATTCAGCTCATGCGCGCGGCCCGACAGCTTCTCGTGCCGCTGTTCGGCACGCTCGTCGGTCTCGACGCGGCAGCGATCGGTTTCGTCTATTCGATTTCGGCCGTGCTCGACATGTCCTTGTCCTACCCGGCCGGCATCGTCATGGATCGCTGGGGCCGGCGCTGGACGGGCATCCCGTGTATGGCCGTGTTCATACTGGGCTTGGGCCTGCTACCCCTCGCGCAGGGGTTTTACAGCCTACTGTCTGCGGCGCTGGTGCTCGGCTTCGGCAACGGTATCAGCACGGGCATTGTGATGGTCATGGGCATGGATCTCGCGCCGCCGGAGCGCCGCAACCAGTTCCTCGGCGTTTGGCGGCTCATCAGCGACGTCGGTGGCGTGGGCGGGCCGATGATTGCGGGCTTGCTGACGGGCGCCGCGAGCCTGGCGTTGGCGAGCTACGCCGTGGCCGGTATCGGCGCGGCTGCGGCCGTCGTGTTCTTGTTCCTAGTGCCGGAGACGCAGCCGGTGGAAATCGACTTGGAGTAGTCGCGGGGCTCAGAGAGCCGTAAGGAACTGAACGACCGGCTCATCCCCGGAAACAGTCATTCGAGTTCGCGAATCGTTCAGGCTCGAACGGTAGCATCATAGTGCGAAGCGGATTTCCGTGCATCCGACGTTCCAACACCCGCGTTCCGATCGCCACCACCAACAGCAAGATCGGAAACTACTCATTTCCAATGGCACAGCGCTCTCATATCATTTGATCAACGTTTTAGACACGAGGGGAAATCTATGCCGGAACGCAATCAGCAATTTCAGAAACTATTTGTCGTGATCGATCCGACCCGCATGGTTCAGCCTGCCCTCATCAAAGGTGAGTGGCTCGCGGCAAAAGACAACGCCTCGCTGCACATGTACTGCTGTGTTTACGACGAACGATTCGCCGCGGACGAAGCCGAGCAACAAACAGAGCTCAGATTGATGCGTGAGTGGCTGGATCGATTGGCGGCGCCTGCTCGCGAGAACGGTCTCAATGTGGAAGTCGACATTGAATGGAATTCCGACTGGCGCACCGCAGTTCTAGAGGCTGCAAAGGCCGCGAAAGCCGGTCTTGTCATCAAGACGGCATCGCAGCATTCCGCTGTCCGTCGGCGACTCATGAAGACCTCCGATTGGCTGCTGCTCAATAAATGCACGTCCCCGGTCCTGCTCGTGAGCGATCACCGGCTTTGGGAAAATAAGCGAGCTCTGGCTGCGGTCAAGCTCAAGCCCGAGGACAAGCTGCACGAGCAGCTCAATGCCGACCTGCTCGACGTTTCGCATAGCCTCGCGGAGCGTGCCGAATTGGAGCTGTATGCTGCGACGGCTTACCAGGGCGACGATATGTTCTTCGATCGGCAGAAGTTCGCCGACCTCTGCCGGCTTCCCCGAAGCAGCGTGTTCGCAGAGGAGGGCGCGCCGGAGCGAGCCATCGCAAACGTCGCCGACAATATCAAAGCCGATGTCATCGTCATCGGCAACCCCGGGGAAGCCAAGCGGAACACCGCACGCCTGCTGATAGACCAGGTCGCGGCAGATCTGCTGGTTCTGCCGAACGCGTAGACCGAAATCCGATTGGCGCGGCCGTCGTCGCCGCCTTCAGCTGCACAGGTCCAGACGCTCGCGGCAGAGGCGGTATTCGGCTTCCAGCGCAGCGCACAAGCAAGCCTGCGTCCGCCGGTCATGGCCGCGCGCCTTGACGTAAGCAGACAGTGCTTCCCTGGCGCCCTCGTCGCCGAGCTGCCGCAGCCAGACTGACGTTGCCAGCTGGCAAGCGAACCGCCGCTCGACGTCGCTCGGCGCGCTAGCGCGCTCGAATCGGTTATGCGTGAGCTGCGTTGCCGGAAAGGCTCGTGCTTTCGTGTTCTGCATCTCGAGCCCGATCATGGCGGGCCGAGATGGCAGAACGCTGACGGAATGCTGACGAATTATGGCGAAACGACTCAGAACACGCAGCGCTACCGAAATGTTCTTGTTCGGGACAACGGCTCCTTGTCTGTGACTCGAGCCTTGTTAGCCGGCGCAAGTTTTGTCCCGGACTATCATGCTTCTACAATACGCGCCCATGGCTGACCCAATTGTCCTTGACGGAAAGACGCTCGCGAGATCTACCGAAGCGGGGATTGCTGAGCGGGTCTCGGCGCTCAAAGCGAGAAACGGTGGATGCACACCGATTCTTGCCACGATACTCGTTGGTGCCGACCCGGCCTCGATGACCTACACGAAGATGAAAGGCAACGCCTGCCGGCGGGTTGGAATGGATTCCCTGAAGACCGAGTTGCCTGAAGACACCACGACCGAAGAACTGTTGGCCGCGATCGACGAGTTGAACAACAACTCCGATGTGCATGGGATACTGCTGCAGCATCCCGTGCCCGGACAGATCAATGAGCGTGCCTGTTTCGATCGTATAGCGCTCACCAAGGATGTCGATGGGGTTACTTCGCAGGGATTTGGCCAGATGGCCATGGGCGAGCCGGCTTATGGGAGCTGTACGCCGGCGGGGATCATGCGGCTGCTGGATCACTACGATATTCCGATCGAGGGCCGCCATGCCGTTGTGATCGGTCGCAGTCCCATTCTGGGCAAGCCGATGGCGATGATGCTGCTCAACCACCACGCTACGGTGACGATTTGCCACTCACGCACGAGGAACCTGGTGGATGTCGTGCGTATGGCGGACATCGTCGTCGCGGCAGTGGGCAAACCACGATTCGTCAAGGGCGACTGGATCAGGGAGGGAGCTGTCGTTGTAGATGCTGGTTCTCACCCTGAAAAATGTGGTGATGTGGATCTCCAAGCGGTTATTCCCCGTTGCAGTGCGTATACACCGTATCCCGGCGGAGTAGGGCCCATGACGATCAACACGCTCATTTTTCAGACGCTCCAGGCAGCGGAAAAAGCGGCTGGCTGACTTCAGCTCACCCGCACGGTGGCCAGTCCGTCCGAACCGAAGCAGCGATTTTTTCAAGTCCGTGTTTCCGATTTAGCTCTATAATGCGGGTCGGTATTTTCAACCGCTGATAGAGTCCGCCATGCCCCGTCCCGTCATTTTTGCCGTCGCGATTACTGGATCGATACCGCGCAAGGCCCACAATCCTGCTGTCCCTGTCACGCCAGAGGAGCAGATCGAATCCACACATGCAGCTTACGAAGCCGGTGCCTCACTCGCACATATTCACGTGCGTAATCCCGACGAGTCGTCTTCGTCCGATCCCGAGCTGTTCGCGCGCGTTCAGGAGGGCCTGCGCAAACACTGCCCCGACATGATCCAACAGTTCTCGACGGGTGGGCGTGGCCGCGATCCCGCGGAGCGCGGCTCGTCGCTGAGTCTCAAGCCCGACATGGCATCGCTCGCGACGGGCTCGGTGAACTTCAAGACGATCATCTACGAGAACGAGCCGCAGCTCATCGATGCGCTCGCAGAGGCGATGCTCGAGTACGAGATCAAGCCTGAGATCGAGATTTTCGATCTCGCGATGCTTTACAACGCTGCGGATCTCGTCGAACGTGGCCTGCTGAAGGCTCCGGCCCATGTGCAGTTCGTGCTCGGCATTCCGAACGCTTTGCCGCCGCGGCGCAAGATGCTCGAGTTCCTGCTCTCGGAGCTCGAAGAGGTGCTGCCGGGCGCGACCTGGACGGCTGCTGGCATCGCGCGCCACCAAATCGAGATGGCGCGTTGGTCCCTCGAGCTCGGTGGGCATGTGCGTACAGGTCTCGAGGACAACATCAAGCTCGACCGAGAGACGCTCGCGCCGAGCAACGCCGCGCTCGTAGAACAGTGCGTCGCGCTCTGCGACGAATACGATACGCGTCCGGCTACGCCGACCGAAGCGCGCGAGATGCTAGGCTTGCGCCCTGCAACTTGAGCTCAAAGCAGCGTGCGGTCGATAGCAACGCTTTTGATGAGCGCGTAAACGGATTGACCTTCGGCGAGGCCGAGCTCCTCGGCGGCTTCCCCTGTGATCTCCGAGCGCAGGTGTTGACCGCCAACCTCGAGCAAGATCTCGGCAAACACCGATTCGAGCCTGTCGATTCGAACGATCTTCGCTTCGAGCACGTTGCGGATGCTCAAACCTGATGGTTTCGCCGTCGCTATCGCGACGTCCTTGGCTGCGACGCGAACAGACACCGTCTCACCTGCATCGCCGTCTATGGCGGGGAGGCGCAGCGGTTGCCCGTCGATGCTCAAGCTCGTCATGCCCTTGTCGGTCTTCTCGATTCGAGCCTCGAGGAGCGCGCCCGCGGCGCCCGGGCCCGTGAGCGGCCACAGGTCGATGCGCTCTAGCAGTTCCGCGATACTGCCGACGGCCGCTATACGTCCATCCGCCAGCAGGATCATGCGCGTCGCAAGCCGCGAGACTTCCTCGATTGTGTGCGTGACGTAGAGAATCGGCACATCGAGCTCGTGCGCGACGCGCTCGATGTAAGGCACGATCTCCGCCTTGCGCTTGACGTCCATGGCCGAGAGTGGCTCATCCATGAGTATGAGCTCGGGATCTCGCAGCAGCGCACGGCCCATTGCGACACGTTGCTGCTCGCCGCCCGACAACGTGTGCGGCCTGCGCTCGAGCAGCGGGGCAAGATCGAGAGCCGCCACGACCTCGTCGAACGAGAAGCGCCCAGTCGTGCGCGCGAGTCGCATCGCAAACTGTAAGTTACCCGCCGCGTTCAGGTGGCTGAACAGGCGCCCGTCCTGAAACACGTAACCGATCCGCCGCAAGTGTGGGGGCACGAACGTCCCGGTAGCGCTGTCTTGCCAGGCAACGCCGCTGACCGTAAGCTTGCCGCGCGCTGAGCGCTCGAGGCCCGCGATGACACGCAGCATTGTCGTCTTACCCGCGCCGCTCGGGCCGAACAGCGCCGTTATCGGGGCGAGATCGATCGTCGCATCGAGTGCGAGGCTGAACGCGTCGCGCTCCAGGTCGATGTTTAAGCTCAGCTCGGTCATTGCATCAATAGCGATTGATAGGTATCGACCGGTTGACGATGTAGACGCCGAGCAGGACGACGAACGAGAAGATCAACAATCCCGCTGAGAGAACGTTTGCCTGATCGTAGGCCAGCGTTTCGACATGCTCGTAAATTGCAATCGAGATCACCCGC
>JAOTTJ010000128.1 GCA_029864465.1 Gammaproteobacteria bacterium
TCTGGTTGATGATGTCCATCTGGTACTCGACGGGATCCTCGATCGTCACGATGCTCTTCTCGAGCGAGTTCAGATGATTGAGCGCTGCATACAACGTCGTCGTCTTGCCGCTGCCCGTCGGACCCGTGGCGAGAATGAGCCCGTAACCGCGACCGAGCAGCTTGCGGTACCGGTCGAGGTGCTGCTTGCTCATGCCGAGCTTGCCGAGATCGAGAATGGCCTGGTTCTTGTCTAGAACGCGCAGCACGACCTTCTCGCCGAAGAGCCCCGGCAGGCTCGAGAATCTGAGGTCGACAGTGCGGCCCTGGGTCTGCACCTGGATACGGCCGTCCTGCGGCAGGCGGCGCTCGGCGATATCCAGATGCGCCATGACCTTCAGGCGCGAGACGATCGCCGGATGCAGCTCGATGCGCGGCGTCATGATCTCGTAGAGCATGCCGTCTATCCGAAGTCGCACACGCGAGAGCGAGCGAAAGGGCTCGATATGGATATCGCTCGCACCAGAGCTCACGGCACGCTGAATCAGCGAGTTGACGAGATTGATGACCGGACTTCCGGCGGCCATCTCGTCGATCTCCGAGTAGTCGTCCGGAATGTTCGACTCGACGAGCTCGAGATCGGCGTCACCGTCCGCGAACAGCTCCGCGGGCATACCGCCGAAGTCACTGCCCTCGTTCAGGAGGTCGACGATGTCCTCTTCGAGCACCAGAACAGGCCTGACCTTCGCGCCCAGAGCCTCCTCGGCCTCGCGCAGGATCGGAATCGCCTGCGGCTGCGGCGTTGCCAGCGTAACCTCGCCGCGCACGCTGAACAGCGGCAGCACCTTGAGCCGGCGAGCGGTCTCGCGGCTGAGGTCAGCGACGATGGTCGGATCGAATAGCCCAGCGCGAAGCCGCACGTAGGGGACGGAAAGCTGATCGGACAGCGCCTGCAGCACGTCCTGCTCGGATACCCAGCCCTTGGCGATGACGATCTGAGCGAGCTGCGTCTGCTGACTCTTCTGCAGCTCGAGCGCTTCCTCGATGCGCTCGGGGTCGATGAGGCCGCGCGCGACGAGAATATCGCCGAGGCGCTGGCGCGATTCGAACGGATAGGCGGAATCCGGTGTGCCCGCCTCCTCGCCCTGACCCTTGAGCACGGCCATCTGCAGGCTCAGACCCGTGATACGAAAGACTTCCCGTAGAACGCCGTTGGCGTTACTGAGCTTGATCCAGCCGCCGGCGCGCAGAAGATCTTCCTGCAGGTCCAGGAAGGTCTCGAGCACGCGGCTCGACACCGTTGCGACGTGCGTGAGATCGATAACGACACGGTAGTCGGCGGCTGCGATGCATTCGGTGACCGCGTTGGTAAGCTGGCCGAGCTCGTGCTCGTCGGTCAGACCAGACCGCGGCACGAGCCTCGTGACGACACCGACCTGGACTTTGGCGATTTGTGTCGTCGCAGCTTCGGCGACGACGCTCATGCGCTGAGTGCCTTCGACCCGGCTATCTCGCCGTAGAGGCAAGCACTCAGCGGTTTGGGCCTGCCGATGGCATAACCCTGCACGTAACTGACGCCGATCTCCCTGAGCTTCTGTTTGATGGCGTCGGACTCCACGAACTCGGCAATCGTCTCGAGGTCCATTACGGCGGCGACTTGCTGCACGGCAGCAACCATCGAAGCGGCGATCGGATCGTTGACAACCTCCTTGACGATAGCGCCGTCGATCTTTAGAAAGTCGACGGGCAGCGAGCGCAAGTAACCGAACGAGCTCAGGCCCGAGCCGAAATCATCGAGCGCGAACTTGCAGCCGTGTTGCTTGATCGTGCGCATGAAGGCGCTCGCGTCCTCGAGATTCGCGACGGCGGCGGTCTCCGTGATCTCGAAGCAGATTCGCGAGTGCGGAAAGTCGAGGCGGCCCAGAGCCTCGGCGAGCCACTGCCCAAAACTCTGCTCATTGAGCGTCTGGCCCGAGAGATTCACCGAGATCAGGTCGAGCTGGTCCTGAATCTGACTCCGGTTGCGGCTCAGCTCGCTAAACAGGCTCTGGATGACCCAGCGGTCGAGCTCCGGCATCAGATGGTAGCGCTCTGCAGCCGGAATAAACGCGCCCGGCGGAACGATCTCGCCATCGAGTCCGATCAGCCGGATCAGCACTTCGAGGTGCATCCCGGCCGCATTCGAGTCCAACGGCGCAATTGGCTGCGCGAACAGCTCGAAGCGGTCATCCTTGATCGCCGACTGAATGCGGCCGACAGCCTCCATCTCCGAATGGCGCTTCATGAGCATCGAGTCGCCGGTGTGGAACCGATGGACGCGATTGTTGCCGAGCTCCTTTGCAGCATCGCAGGCAAGCTCGGCAGCTGCCAGCGCCGCCTGTGCAGAGACCGTCTGCGCTTCGATCGGGGCCACGCCGATACTCGCAGTCGTCGTCAGGGTTCGGTCTTCCCATGGCACGACGAGATCGGCAATGCCCTGACGGAGCTTATCAGCCAGCTCGGCGCCACGCTCGAGCGGGCAGCGACGCAGCAGGACGGCCATCTCGTCGCCACCGATGCGGCAGACGACGTCGGTCTCGCGCGTGGTCTGTCTCAGGTAGGCGGCCATGCTCCGAATCACCGCATCACCAGCTTCCTGACAAATCGTATCGTTAATGACGTGCAGCTGATCGATGTCGATATGCAGGACCGTGTGGGTCATGCCGAGCGCGCGAGCGTCCTGCAGCAACTCATTCGCGATGAAGTCGAGACCCTGCCGGTTCACAAGGCCCGTGAGATTGTCGTAGCTCACATGGAGTATCTTGTTCGCTTTGCGGGCCATGACCTGAACGAGGTTCTTGTCGCTGTTCGCGAACCTTGGCTTTGCGTAGCTGTTGACGATCGCGAGCACGCCGATCGTCTCTTCCTTGTCGTCGAAGATCGGCGTTGCGAGCAGTCGGTAGGAGTTACCCTGCCAGTTCGCGACGAGGTCGGAGCCGGAAAGATCGTCGACGATCAGAGGAGCATTTTTCCGGGCAATGCTACCGAAGACCCTGTCCTGGACGAGCTCCGTGAGTAGTTTCGCGTCGGGCACCGTGCGGTCGCGTGACTGCTGGCTGATCAGTATGCCCTTTTCCTTGACGACGAGAACCGCGAGGCCCACGTCGAGGTAATCACAGCAATTGCGCACGAGCTGATTGAGCGCGGCCCAGCCCTCGCCAAAATAGTTGACCTGATCCTCGGTGTGATAGACGAGGTTGAGCTCCTCATAGCGTTCGCTGAGCTCGCTAGCCATATCGTCGAGCTCGGCGTTGAGCATTAAATCCTTGCCGAGATGCTCGGCGACCGTGCCAAGCCATCTCAAGGCCTCCGGCGGATGACCCTCGCCCGGCGCAAAAGCCCAGAGCACCGCGTAGTGCTTGCTGGTCTCGTCCGTGACCGGCGAGGCAAATAGACGCCCCGTTTCACTCCGGACGGGTATCGGCGCCCCGCCCACGGTCACGCCAGCGAGCGTGGCGCTCAGATCCGCGGGTACCGAACTAAGAGCGCCGAGCGGAAATTCGCTGTCGTGCCAGATCGTCTGGCCGCCCGCATCGGTGACCGCGATCAGGAAACCGCTAGGCAGGAGGGCGCCGAGCAGTTCGCGGTAGCTCGAGAAGTCAATCTCGCAATGAGGCGTTATCGTCATCGACCTACCTTCATGATGACCGTTTCAGTGCCGACGGACTCCGTCAGCCGCGCCGTGAGCTGGCGGATGCTGACAGGCTTCTCGAGAAAGTGCAGATTCGGAATCTCTTGCGCCCACTTCCGATGGTCGTGCGCCGTCAGCGACGTCACCACGAAAATCGGGAACGCCCGGTACGGAAACTCTTTCTTGACCGCGGCGCACAGCGCGCGTCCGTCCATGCGCGGCATTTCGATGTCCGTGATCAGCACGTCCGGCGCCCGCTCGCGAATGGCGGCCAGGGCCGACTCACCGTTGTCAGCCACCGATACTTTGTAACCGGCCTTTGCGAGCGCAACGCGCATGATTCGGCGCACGGTGGCCTCATCGTCGACTACGAGAATCTCCAACACCTAGATCGCCCTCTTTACCAGACCGAAGCGCTTCCACAGCGCGATCGTGAACTTGGATCCCGAGCCGAGCTCGCTCTCGACGCTGATCTGGCCGTCGTGTAGCTCGACGATCTGCTGCGCCAGGGACAGGCCCAGACCGTGTCCCGACCGCGAACGAACCTCGCTGCTGTCGCTCCTGAAAAATTTGTCGAAGATATGACCCTGATCGGCTTCGCTGATCCCGACGCCATCGTCCTCGATGTGCACCAGCATGGCTTCATCGGTTTCCTCGGCAACGACCGTGACGCGTCCGCCGGGCCGGTTGTACTTGATGGCATTGGAAAGGAGATTATTGATCGCAACGCGCAGCAGATCTTTGTCGACGAGAATCGGGCTGAGCTGCTGCGGAAGATCGATATCGAGAGACACCTTCTGGCGCCTCGCCAGGCGCCCGAGATTCTCGTTGATATCCTCTAACAGGTCTCCCAACCTGACCCGCTGCTTGTCGAGATCGATGCTGCCCATCTCGATGCGAGCAATGCTGAGGAGATTGTTCACAAGACCCGTCATGCGCTCGACTTCGTCGTGAATCGTATTCACGGCCTCTATGCGTTCCTCGGGATCCTCGCCTCTGTCGTCGAGCAAAACTTCTGTGTAGAGCGCGAGCGTGTTGAGTGGCGTTTTCAGCTCATGCCCTACGTGCGCGACGAACTCCGAGCGGCTCTGGCGAGCGAGGCTCTCCTGGGTTACGTCACTGATGACGATCAGCGTGCCGCTGATGGTCGCAGGCTCCTGGGACGCCAGCAGCGGGAAGCCGTTGATGGCCAGCGTACGATCACCGTTCTCGTCGGGCTTGAAGTACACGGTCTCGTTCGCGAATCGAGGCGCCGTGCTCGTCTCGTATCTGGCGAGGAACTCAACGACCTTGGAATTCTCGCACCATTCCCGCGGCGGGCGCGTCAGGACGTCTCCCTTGCTCACGCCGAGCAGCTGGCCGACCCGCGCATTGGCGTACGTCGACTTACCGTGCTCGTCCAGGACGAGAACACCGACAGGTAGCGTCTGCAGCACGGCTTCGATACGGGTTTTCTTGTACGAGATCAGCTTGGCCGAGGCGACGAGCTCGCCGCGGTCATTCTCGAGCTCCCTGATTCGTCCCTGGGCGTAGTCGACGAACTGGTTGAACCGCGTCATGAACTCGCCGAGCGGCGCCGCGGCTGGCGAGACGGCGGCAGCGTTATTTTCCTGCAGGAGTTTCTCGAGCTCGACGCCGGCCGTTGCGAGCGGCTTGATCTCCTTGCGCAGGAGCGCATAGAACAACGGCGCCAGCAGAAACACGAGCAGCGCCACGGCGGCAGCGATAGAGACCTCTCGGGCGACGAGCCGGTACCCAGGCTCGAAGAAGCCCAGACGAATCTGACCGGCGAGCTCGCCCCCTTCGAAAACGGGCGCATGATATTCCATGATGCGGCGACCGTCGGCCCCAAGTGCGAGACCGCGCTCGCCAATCCAGCCCGAGGGCTCGTTCGCGATCGGCGCCGATGGAACGATGACGCCAGGACCCGAGACTTCGGCGAGCGAGCCTCCGCTGACACTCACGAGCGCCGCGTATGCGAAATCTTCCGTGCCTTGGCTGAAGCTCACGAGCTGAAGCATGCTCTCGTAGGTTTCCGAGTCGACGAGTTGATCCGTCGGCAGACCCGACAGCAGCCGCGCTATGCTGATGCCGCGCGCCCGAATCTGGGCTTCGTGATCCCCTTTCTGGTCTACAACGACGACCGCAACGATGCACGCAATCACGAGCAGGCAAGCGCCAACCATGACGAGCGCGGAACGCTCGCCGTTGTTACCTGCCTTGCTAAGTTTCATCTAGAGCCTTGTCGTCACCGTGAGCCGGCCCGGAGTTCTCATCCGTAGCCCGGTCGAGCTATTTCGATCGGCAATGCGATTTCGCCGCCGCGCGCACGCGACGGCCGGAGCGAAGCCGAGCGACCCTAGACGGTAATCGGCCCTGGGCGGTGGAACTTTACGGAATCCTTGTGACATCGATCACAAACGCCGCAATCCAGCAGTTGCCGAGCCGAATGCGAAGCCCATCAGAGTTACCGCAAGCAGAGTCGGCACCGGGCTAGGCCTTGGTGGCCGGCTAGCCCGCGAGCTTCTGCGCGGTGACGGGCCCCTCGATCACGCGCAAGTCCGGAATCGTCTCCGTCCACTCGAGGCCGTCCTGCTCGCGGGAGCGCAATACGACGAAGATCGAGAACGACCGCGCCGGATGCGCTCGGTGGATCACCTCGCAAAGCGCGTGCCCGTCGAGGCCCGGCGTATCGATGCTGATGACGAGGGCATCGGGCTGATGGCGCCGTAGCGATTCGAGCGCCGATTCCAAGCTCTCCGCGGACGATGCGTTGAGTCCGGCGTCGGCCAGCGCCTTGCTCGTTGCCTCACGCGTCTCGGCGACATAGTCGAGGACTAGGATGTTGCGTAGCCGCATATCCGCGCCCTAATCGTCGACGGACGTCCACGGATTCGCCGAATCCTCAAGATCCGTGGCTCGCCTTGCACGCTCACTGATTCCTCATTCGCGGTACGTCGACGTCGCCGCAGCTATCTTTAAGCGGACCGAGTGATGCGCGTCACACATACGGTGGCTTGGGCCCTGCAGCGTCTCAGGACTGTGACGCGCGTTCGTATGCGCAACCGATACCGTAATCGTGCGGATACACCGGAGGAGACCAGGCGCTCGAAAGCCTTGCTACGCCGGGCAGCACGTAGCCTGGCCCGCAGCAACCGGGAACGCCAGCAGGCCCGCAAGGACGAAACATGATGGAGTCCCTGTGATGCAGGTCACGATCAGGACACTTTGCTGGCGGCCTGGCGGAAAACGCTGCAATCCCGGGCCCTTCCGGACTGCGAGCCGTGCGCGCCGAGGCACCGGAACTAGATCGAAATCACACTATCGAGCGGGCTGCAGCGCAATAATGACGTAACGGCACCGATGCACACCACCTGTTATCTATGACTGCAACACCCGAGCCCATCGGCGAGACACACCGCCTTTGCTCGCTCCAGAATCTCAAGGTTCTCGATACGTTGCCCGGAGAGCGCTTCGGTCGCATCACGAGCCTCGTCGCGCGCGTGTTCGACGTGCCGGTCGCGCTCGTCAATCTCACAGACGAGAGCCTGAAATGGTTCAATCTCGATCAGGATTCGGACACTCCGGAATCCGCGTCTGCGACCGTTTTCTGCAACAAGACCATCCTCGCGGAGGATGCCTTCGTCGTTAGTGATGCAAATGCGGATCCGCGATTTTCCAGCAGGCCCTGTGTCGTCGGCGGATTGAAGATACGGTCCTACGCAGGGTTCCCCGTTCACGCATCCGATGGTGCCCGTGTGGGCACACTGTGCGTCATGGATGAACGCCCCCGGCAATTCTCCGAAGAGCACATTGCGAATTTACGGTCTTTTGCCGAGATGGTCGATCGCGAGCTCGCACTGTTGACCCAGTCCACGAGTGACGAATTGACCCGGCTCATGAACCGTCGCGGATTCGTCCAGATCGCCGAGCACATGCTCGCGCTCTGCCGGCGAAACGGCAAGCCTGCGACGATCATCGGCATCGATCTCGACAAGTTCAAAGCGATCAACGATACCTGGGGGCATGAAGCCGGCGACAGAGTCCTGAGGAGATTCGCTGCTTTGCTCGTCAAGACTTTTCGCGCCTCCGATGTCGTTGCACGACTCGGCGGCGACGAGTTCTGCGTATTGAGCAGCTATTCGGATCGCGAGACGATTCGAACGTCTCTCGCGCGTCTTACCGACGCCTACGCAGTCTCCGAGCTGGCATCGGAGTTCCCGATGATGTCCTGGAGCGCCGGTATTGCCGAGTACGATCCGGCTGCCGAGCCCGTCCTGGATGCGTTGCTGCAGGAGGCCGACTCGCGCATGTACGCAGCCAAGCAGGCCAGAGCCAAGAATCGATCCTGAGCGATCAAGCTTCTGCTCGGTTCAGCTCTCGAGCACTTCCAGTTTCAGGGGATGCCCGACAGCTTCCGCCGGGTCCATGAGGTTCGCGATATCCCCGCTCTCCAGTGCGGCGAGAGCATCCATTAGCGGCTCCGGCCGATGGAAATGGAAACCCTGCGCGTAGTCAACGCCGAG
>JAOTTJ010000486.1 GCA_029864465.1 Gammaproteobacteria bacterium
CCTCACGGTGGCAATGCGCTCTTTTACACCCAGTTCGAGCTTATCGTTCCGACGCCGGAGGCGATGGCCGGATCCACGCGGATCTCGCTGTTCTATGACATCGGCAATGTCTTTCACACGGGTGGAGTGACGTTTTTCGATCGGCTCGGAGACGTTGTAGACTACGATTTCGATTATGATAAGTTAAAGCAGTCTGTCGGCGTGGCCGTCGAATGGCTTGCACCAATGGGGTTGCTGCGGTTCAGCTACGGCGTGCCGCTCAACGCGGACGAGGAAACCGACCGTTTCCGAGCGGATCAGACGGAAGAATTTCAGTTCAACGTCGGCAATGCTTTTTAGGGAATCTCGAGGATTCAGAGAAATGAGGATGGATATGACGAGGCGGGTTTCAGCTTGGATCGCGCTCTGGTGTGGAGCGGTTCTGATTGCGGGCACGGCTCAGGCTCAGAGCGACGGAATGCGGATCGGTGTCGTGAACGTAGCCAGGTTGCTCGAACAGGCTCCTCAGGCGCAGGCAGCAATGAGCGCCTTGCAGGACGAGTTTGCGCCGCGCCAACGAGATATCGTCGCCATTCAGCGGTCGCTGCAGGAGAAGCAGCAGACCTATGATCGCGACGGGCAGGTGATGGGCGAAGCGGAGCGTTTGAATCTCGAGCGTGATATCCGTGACGAACAGCGCGACCTCGAGCGTGAGCAGAACGACTATCTCGAAGACCTGAACATTCGCCGCAACGAGGAGCTCGGCAATCTTCAGCGCTCTCTGTTGCAGCAGGTCCAGATTTACGCCCGCGATACCGGCTATGACCTCGTCGTCGCCGACGTGCTCTACTACAGCACGGCGATCGATATCACCGATGACGTGCTGCGCGGCTTGCAGGAGAGCTTCTCGAGCAGCGATGCCAGCCCCTAGTCCCGTGGCTTCGGCTGGGCCCGATCGACGCCACATCGCTGCCCATCGGTATGTCAGTAACGCTGGCTGAGCTCGCCGCCCGATTTGGCTGCGAGCTGCGCGGGAACGGGGACACCTTAGTAGATACAGTCGGGACGCTCGAGAGCGCCGCCGGGCGTGCCATTAGCTTCTTGGCCAATCCACGGTACCGCGCGGCGCTCCGAAGGACGCGTGCGGCAGCCGTTATTCTCAAGCCAGGGCTCGAGGCCGACTGCCCTGTTGCGGCACTCCTCGCGTCGAACCCCTACGCGACGTATGCGCGAATCGCGCGTTTTCTTCATCCTGCGCCAGGGCACGAGCCCGGTATTCATCCTACGGCTATCATTGACGACGACGCACGCGTTGCGGCGACCGCGCAGATCGGTGCGAACGTGATGATCGGTTCGCGAACGCGCATTGGCGATGGCGTGTCGATTGGGCCTGGCGTGGTCGTTGGCGAGAACGTGTCGATCGGTGCCGGATCCCGCGTTCATGCCCGTGTTGTGATCATGGACGACACGCAAATCGGTGAACGATGCGTGCTGCACCCGGGTGTTGTTCTCGGCGCGGATGGATTTGGTTTCGCGCCGGAAGAGGCCGGCTGGGTAGCCGTCCCGCAGCTCGGCAAGGTCGTGATTGGCGATGACGTCAGCATCGGCGCGAACTCGGCAGTCGACCGAGGTGCCATCGACGATACGGTGATCGAATCGGCCGTCATAATCGATAACCTGGTTCAGATCGGGCACAACGTACATATCGGCGCGCAAACGGCCGTGGCTGGGTTCGCCGGCGTGGCCGGCAGCGCCCGGATCGGCCGGCGCTGCTTGATCGGCGCTGCGGTGCTCATCAACGGCCACATCTCGATCTGCGATGATGTCTTCGTGACGATGCACAGTACCGTGCTGCGCTCGATCGACGAGCCAGGTAAGTACTCGAGCAGCTTCGATACGGATAAGGCCGAACACTGGGGGCGGAATGCAGCTCGATTTCGACGATTGAACGAGCAGTTGCGCCGCCGGGAAAAGGAATGACCGGACGCGTTCAGGTCGCGGCGGATTTCAAGGGAGTGAAAGGATCTGATGGCTGAAAATCATTATCTTGGGATCGAAGGCATTATGGAGCGGCTACCGCATCGCTCCCCGTTTCTGTTCATCGACTATGTCGT
>JAOTTJ010000129.1 GCA_029864465.1 Gammaproteobacteria bacterium
GGTATCGATCGGCACCTGTATGTAATAACGGCTGCGCGTCATCGAGCGCATCGACGCCAGCGCGAAACCGCGCTCGTGGTTTGCGTAAATGAGCTCCTCGTTGCACGGCGGCACGTCGGACAGGATGCCGAGCCAGCCGAATGGATACACAAGCTCGAAGTTCTGACCGACCGAATCCGGGATCGCTCGGCGCGACGGCCCGTAGAAGCCGTCACAGCCGGCAATGAAGCGCGCATCGATACGCTGCTCGGCGCCATCCTTCGTGAAAGTCAGGTAAGGCGCATCGGTCTCGATACCGTGTAAGGCGACATCCTCCGCCTCCCAGACGATTTCGAGGCCGCGCTCTGGCGCAGCGTCGATGAGGTCTTTTGTGACCTCGGTCTGGCCGTAGACCATGACCTGCTTACCCGTGAGTTCGGCCATGTCGATGCGCAACATTCGCTCGCCGTCGGTCAGATTGACGCCCGCGTGCAGGAGCCCTTCTTCGTTCATGCGTTGATCGAGGCCGAGCTGGACGAGGAGATCGGTCGCGGTAGTCTCGAGCACGCCCGCGCGAATGCGGGAGAGCACATGCGCCGCCGTGTGGCGCTCGACGACAATGACATCGAGATCGGCCTGACGCAGCAGGTGGCCGAGCAGGAGCCCCGCGGGCCCGGAGCCGATGATCGCAACCTGTTTGCGCACTACCCTAGCTGTTTCTCCAGTTGACCGAGCACCTCGTAACACGGCAGCACCTGGGCAATCGAGGAGTTCGGCTCGCGGTCTTCAGCGATGGCTGCGAAGAACTCGCGATCCTGCAGCTCGATGCCGTTCATCGAGACGTCGACCTTGGATACGTCGACGGGCTCCTCGTAACCGTTGACGAGATCGTCATAGCGCGCCATGTAAGTGCCGTTGTCGCAGATATAGCGGAAGAATGTGCCAAGCGGCCCGTCGTTATTGAACGAGAGGGACAATGTGCAAATCTTGCCGTTCTCGGTCAGCAGCTGAATCGACATGTCCATTGCGATGCCGAGCTCGGGGTGCATCGGCCCTTGCACGGCGTTAGCCGTGATGACGCGTTCACCCGTTTGATACTGGAACAGATCTACAGTGTGCGCGGCATGATGCCAGAGCAGGTGATCGGTCCACGATCGCGGCTCGCCCTTGGCATTGATATTTTTGCGGCGGAAAAAATACGTCTGCACATCCATCTGCTGTATCGCGAGCTCACCGGCATCGATCTTGTTGTGCACCCACTGGTGCGACGGATTAAAGCGGCGCGTGTGCCCGCCCATGCAGACGAGTCCCGTCTCCTTCTGAACCTTATCGAGTTCCCGAGCATCGGCTAAAGTGTCCGCGACGGGGATCTCGACTTCGACATGCTTGCCGGCACGCATGCACTGAATGGCCTGCGCTGCGTGCATCTGCGTCGGCGTGCAGAGAATGACTGCCTCGATGCCGGGTAAAGCCAGCGCCTCTTCGAGACTCGTCAGTGCATGCGCAATGCCGTGCTCGGCGGCGAGCTTGCTCGTCGGCTCCGGGCGTCTGCCGACGACAGCCTCGACCTCGACGCCGTCGATGTTCTTGATGCCGTCGAGATGCTTGATCCCGAAGGCGCCGCCACCTGCAACCACTACTTTCATGTTGAGTCTTTCCTATGGATGTCTATACCAATATCAATCAACGGCCTCGAGGACCATATGCCCGACTGCCGTGTTCGAGGCCGGCACGTGGTAGTGGCGATGCAGCTCCTTGACCTTGTCACCAAGCGCGCCGCGCATGATGAGCCACATGACGAGCTCGATGCCTTCCGAGCCCGCCTCACGGATGTACTCGACATGCGGGATTTCGGCGAGCTCTTCCGGGTTATCGGCGAGCCGGTCGAGGAAACGCTTATCCCATTCCTGATTGATCAGGCCTGCGCGGGTTCCTTGAAGCTGGTGACTCATGCCGCCGGTGCCCCAGACTTGGACGTTGAGATCCTCGTCAAAGGATTCGATCGCGGTTCGAATCGCCTTGCCGAGCTTGAAGCAGCGCCGTCCGCTCGGCACCGGGTAGACGACGACGTTGACCGGGAACGGAATGATCCGGCACGGCCAGGCGTCAGGCTGGCCGAACACGAGCGACAGCGGCACTGTCAGCCCATGATCGACTGCCATTTCGTTGATGATCGTTAAATCGAAGTCCTGCTCGATGACCGACTGGGCAATGTGCCACGCTAGTTCGGGCGCTCCTTCGACAACGGGCACGGGACGTGGTCCGTAACCCTCGTCAGCCGGCGGAAATTCCTCCGCACAACCGATTGCGAACGTCGGAATCATGCGCATGTCGAATGCTGTCGCGTGGTCGTTATAGACGAGAAAAACGACATCCGGCTGCTCTTTCTCGATCCACCGCTTCGTAAAGTCGTAACCGTCGAATACCGGTTTCCAGTACGGCGTCTCCGTCTCACCCGTATCGATGACACGGCCGATCAGCGGAATGTGGGAGGTTGTGACTCCTGCGGTTATACGTGCCACGGCTATTTCTTCTCCCCGATATAGCGGTTGCCCTCGGGCGAGCGCCCGCCTCTGAGCATCATCTCCTTGTACTCGTCCTCGGGCATACCGGTCATGCTCGCGGCCGCGTGCACAAACGTTTTACCGTCGCTAGCAAACAGCTTCGACAGGAAATAGACGTTGCCGCCGTTCGCGATCATGCGCGTGTAGTCACGGTCGAGCACGGCCTGTTTCTGCGCCTCGGTCATGGGCCATTCGTCAACGTAAGCACGCTCGTCGGCACGAAAACGTTGACGATTTTCCTCTTTCATGAGCGACATGCAGAACTGATTCAGATGGTAACCCTTGCGTGCCATGTCCGCGTCGAACACGGTCGTGCCGGGAATGTCCGCATAAGGCTTGAACAATGCCATCAGTTCACCTCCTCGGGCCAATACAAACGCATAGGATTATCGACGAGCAGCTTGCGCTGCAGCTTGGGCGTCGGCGCGATCTTCGGAATGAAGTCGACGAGCTTGCCGTCATCGGGCATATGCGTCTTCATATTCGGGTGCGGCCAGTCCGTGCCCCAGAGCACGCGGTCAGGGAACTCCTCGACAACGCGCCGGCCGAACGGCACGACATCGCTGTAGTCGGGCGGTCCCGATTGTGAGAGGCGCTCCGGGCACGTGACCTTCGACCAAAAATTATCGTGCTCTCGTAAGAGCCTCAAGAACAGGCCGAACTCCGCGCCATCGACGGGCCGACTGACGTCGGGCCGGCCCATGTGATCGACGACGACGGTCGTCGGCAACGAGGCGAAAAATTCGTAGAGCTCCGGGAGCTCCTGCGCCTCGAAGTAGATCACGATATGCCAGCCCAGCGGCGCGATGCGCTCGGCGATCTCGATGAGCGGCTCGCGCGGCAGCGCATCGACGAGCCGCTTGACGAAGTTGAAGCGCACGCCGCGCACGCCTGCAGTATCGAGCTCCTCGAGCTCCTCATCGCGAATGTCGGGCGCGACTCCCGCGATGCCGCGCATCGTGCCGTCGGAGTTCGCGAGCGCATCGACGAGCGCGCGGTTGTCGGAACCGTGACAGGTCGCTTGCACGACGACATTGCGCGAAAACCCGAGATGTTCACGTAGTGCTACGAGCTGCTGTCGCGACGCATCACACGGCGTGTACTTTCGTTGCGGCGCATACGGAAACTGCGCACCGGGGCCGAACACGTGGCAATGCGCATCGACGGCACCGGGCGGCGGCACGAACGCTGGCCTCGACGGGCTCGAATCCCAGTCGAGCCAGCCGGGTGTCTTCTCGAATGCGCCAGGCGCTGCGCTCACAAACCCCGCGCCGTCAGAATTCGATCGAGGCGCGGATAGACGCGCCTCGCATTGCCCTCGAAAACCTTGGCCTTGTCTTCGGCGGAGATCTCCAGGGCGTCGATGTACCGCTTGGTGTCGTCGAAATACTGGCCGGTCTCGGGATCGATACCGCGTACGGCGCCGACCATTTCCGAGCCGAACAGAATGTTCTCGACGTCGATGACGCGAAACAGCAAATCGATGCCGGGCTGATGATAGACACACGTGTCGAAGTAGACATTCTTCATAACATGCTCACCGAGCAACGGCTGCTTCAGCATGTCGGCGAGTCCGCGATAGCGCCCCCAGTGATAGGGCACGGCGCCACCACCGTGCGGGATAATGAGCTTCAGATCAGGAAAGTCCTTGAATAGATTGCCTTGGATGAATTGCATGAACGCGTTCGTGTCGGCCGCGATGTAGAACGACCCCGTCGCATGGATCGTCGGATGGCATGAGCTCGACACGTGGATCATGGCCGGAACCTCGTGCTCGACGAGCTTCTCGTAGAGCGGGTACCAGTAGCGGTCTGTCAGGCTCGGCGCCGTCCATTTACCGCCGGACGGGTCGGGGTTGACGTTGAACCCGATAAAGCCAAGCTCGTTGACGCATCGTTCGAGCTCCTCAATCGCATCATCGAGCGACGCATCGGGACGCTGCGGCAGCATGCCCACGCCGACGAAGTTGTCAGGAAACAGCTGCGTGACACGATAGATGAGGTCGTTACACGCGTGCGACCAATCCACGAGCGTCTCGGCGTCGCCGACATGGTGCTGCATGCCGGATGCGCGAGGCGAGAAAATCGTCATATCCCCGTCGCGTTCCTTTATGAACCGCAATTGGTTGTTTTCGATGATCTCGCGGATCTCGTCGTCCGAGGCCCGCTCGGGTACCGGTCGCGGCAGCGAGCGGTTTTCGAGGCGCGCGAGCTGTGCGTCCCTGAAATCTGTATGGGATCTTGGCGTAAGCGTCTGGTGGCCGTGACAGTCGATGATCATGGTTCGTCGGGGCTCTTCTGGTCGATCGTAGTCCCGGCTTTATGCTGTCTGCGCAAGCCCCGGAGGGGAAAAGCGCCGCGTTCGTGGGTTCTTGGCCGGTTGCGTGAATTCTAACGGGATTCAGGGGTGCTCGCAGCCTCGGGAAACGCCTAGATGGCGCCTGGCACGAACACGCGCCCTTCCATGAGCTTGCGGGCCGTGCGCAAAAGCGCCGAGCGCTTGACGCTGACACGATCGCCTTCGAGCTCGATGTCCATATCGACCGTAAAGAACCCAGTCGGGTGCTCGACGTCGAGGCGTTGCGGGCCGGCCCCGCCCGTCGTCACTGCCACATCCGCCGCAACCGATCCCGGCAGCACGCAGGCCGTAGCGACACTGACTGCGCCGAGCACGCCGATGGCTTCATGGACTCGATGCGGGATGAACGTGCGCGTCGAGACGACACCCCCGGCAAGTGGCGGTGAGACGAGCGTCATCTTCGGCACGGTTTTTCTGGAGACATCGCCGAGATTCATTCGCGGACCGAGCTGGAGTCGGACTCGCTCCACGCGATTCTTGATGTCGAGGTTCGACTCGATCTCCGCGGGCGACTCGGTGCCCATGAGTCCGAAATCGGCACCGCGTAGAACGACCACAGGCATGCCGTTATCTATGCAGGTCACGTCGAGCCCGTCGACGGTATCGACGACGTTGCCCGTCGGCAGCAACTCACCGCAGCTCGAGCCTGCAACGTCGAGAAAATCGAGCGGTATCGGCGAAGCCGTGCCGGGCACACCGTCGATGCCCGCATCACCTTCGTACTCGACACTTCCGCCCGGTGTCGGCACGTGCGCGACGGCGATTCCGCCAGAGTTGACCATATGAATTCGCACGGGTGTGACACCGTCCAACGCGGCAACGTAACCGTGCTCGATTGCCCACGGGCCGACGCCAGCGAGAATGTTTCCGCAGTTCTGTGCGTCGGAGACCTCGGGCCTGTCGACCGCGACCTGCAAAAACAGGTAGTCGACGTCGGCGTCGTCGCGCGTGGCCGCCGAGATTATCGCCACCTTGCTCGTCAGCGGATGCGCCCCACCAAGCCCGTCGATTTGGCGCACGTCGGGCGAGCCCATGACCGCCATTAATGTCAGATCACGCGCGGCCGGATCATCGGGCAAATCGCTCGCGTCGAAATAAGCACCCTTCGACGTACCGCCGCGCATCAAAGTCACCGGAATTGAAGCCAGCATCGCCGAACCCTGTGTTGTGCTCAGTCCAGATCCTTCTGATCGACGTAGCGCAAGCCCTTCTCGGCGAGGCGTTCGCGCATGTCGTAGATATCGAGACCGAGCTTGCCAGCTTTGAGGCGCGCGCGCACCTCCGCCTCCTTGTCTTCTCGCGCTTTAGACTTCGCGAGCACATCGTCGGCCGCGGCGAGCGGCACGATACAGACGCCGTCGTCGTCGGCGATGACGATATCGCCGGGATTCACGAGCTGTCCCGCGCAAACAACCGGCATATTGACGTCGCCGACCGTCTCCTTGACCGTGCCCTGCGCGAAGATGCACTTCGACCAGACCGGAAAGCCGATCTCAGTCAGATCCTTGATGTCGCGCACGCCGGCGTCGATGACGAGCCCCGTGACTCCGCGCGCCATGAGCGAGCACGCCAAGAGCTCGCCGAAATAGCCCGCATCCGAATACGACGTCGGCGCGACGACGAGCACGTCACCGGGCGCGCATTGCTCGACCGCGACGTGGATCATCCAGTTGTCGCAAGGCGCGACACTGACGGTCACGGCCGAGCCCGCCACATGAGCGCCAGGGTAGATCGGCCGCATACTCGGCGCGAGCAGCCCTGTGCGGCCCTGCGCCTCGTGCACGGTAGCAACACCGAACTCGGCGAACGCGGCCACGGTTGCAGCTTCTGCTCTGCGGACATTTTTAACGACGACAGCCATCTACATTCCCCCGACGCGGTTTCGATCGAGAAAGTATCCAACTTTGCCCGTCATGAAGCCAACCGCGTTGCCCAGCTAGAGCCGCAAATTGCGAAACCATGCGCATTATTCACGTGCCTCCCCTGCTAGCCTGATTATTCAGTCAGCCGAGACTTGCACGAAGAATGAATCTCGATACGCCCATAACGCACATCATGGTCACGGACCTCCTCACCGTCGAGACCGGAAACGCACTGTCGGACGTGCACAGGGTGCTCGCCAAGGAGCGTTTTCATCACGTGCCCGTGCTCGAAAACGATAAGCTCGTCGGAATCATTAGTCAGGCCGATCTGCTTCGGTACGGCCTTGCGGACGAAGAGCCGTCCAGCCGCCTCGATCCGCGCACACGGATTGCTGACATCATGCGGACGGATCTGGTGACTGTCAGCGATCGCGCGACGGTCGCCGAGGCGGCCCAGCGGCTATCTGCAGGCGGCTTTCACTCCCTGCCGGTCGTGGACGAGCATGGCCGCTTGCACGGGCTCGTGACATCTACGGATCTCATCGAATTTCTGCTCGAGACGCCAATCGAGCGACCCTTATCCGCCGACCTCGAGCAGCGCCTCGAACAGCTCGAGCGCGTCTTCAAGGCCGCCAAGCTCTATCCGCATTCGGGTCTCGCCGCGTCCGAGCACGCACGTCTCGAGCGCGCCATCGAAGCCGTTAGATAGATTCCGCTCCTCGCTGAGACTGGCAAGCCGAGGTCCCCGTCCAGGTGCCGCCTGATTTAGGCGGCATGCCAAGAGACTCGAGCTACTGCCGTCGTCGCCACCGATGCGACGACCTGCGATAGGCGTAGATTCTCTGATTGCGTTTCGGCAAACGCTATCGTGCTCTCGCCCCGAATCCCACGACAGCGCGAGGCTCTTGCGCAGCGCATTACGAGTTACGATGCTGTCAGCATGAAGCGCTGTAGATTGGTACTGAACGCGATCCGGGCGACGCAACCACTGCGAGCCATCGGGGCCGCGCTCGTGCTCCTCTGCCTCGCGCTGCCGCTGGGGACGTGCTCTTACCATGTGGACGCCGCGGGACAGCCCGTCGGCGTCGAGGACCCGAATCAGTTACCTGAGGGCATCGAGCTGGTCCGGCAATGGAGCTTTGCGCTCGAGGGTTTCCCGACGGACACCTTGGCTTGGCTGGGCCTGCTCGCGCTGTCTTGGCCAACTCTCGCAGCCACGTTTCTCAGCTGGAAGCCCACAGGCCGTTTCGCTCTGGCCGTGCGCGTCCTCGAGCTTCCGCTCCTGACTTTTTCGATCGCGCTCGTGGAGTTCGTCTCGACGTTCTTCGTCGCCCGCGCGGTCGGCGCTTACGTCGCATTCGTTGGCGCCGGGATCTATTGCCTCGGCGCAGT
>JAOTTJ010000130.1 GCA_029864465.1 Gammaproteobacteria bacterium
TATGGCGCAGGAATCCGGCCGACGTCGCGAGATCATGTTACGCAGAATTTCCGTGGCGCTCGAGCGCGTCGAGCGTGGTGACTACGGCCTGTGCCAGTCCTGCGACGAGCCGATACACCATAAACGGCTAGAATTCGACCCTGCCGCCTTGTTGTGCATTCAGTGCGCCGAGAAGGCTGAGAATCCTGAATGATCTCTTCTGGCCTAAAGGGTACGTTCACTAGGCCGTAAAAGAGCCGGCTGGCTGTAGGCGGTGTGCCTGAGTCGCCAGTTGGGTTTTCTGAGCTCGCGCGCAGTTTCGGAGATATCATTGGCGCCAACGCTATAGTCGTGATGCTGCTCGATCCGGCGGCTCAAGTAGAATAAAGTACGCATACGCTCGGATCGAGGATTGCTGCGTCCGTGCGCATTAATAAATAACAGCTGGCAGCGGCTCCGCTGAGACTCGCGAGGCCGCCGCAGTAGTTCGCCGCGCCGTGGAGGGGATGATGATGAAGAAGCTCTGGATACTATTTTCGCTGTTCTTGCTACCCGGTGTTTCGGCGTGGGCGCAGCAGTTTCCGCCCGGGTTTGTCGACCCGATGCCGTTGCTGGCGGCGGCATCTGCGGAGATCGGCGAGCAGGATTTCCGATGCGTCACGTTCTCAGGCGCCGGCTACAGCGGCTCGGTGGGGCAGGTCTATGACAATGCCCCGAACGTCGACTGGACGCGAATCCCGATGACGAACTACACCCGGACCATCAACTGGGAAACCGGAACGAGCATAGAAACCTTCGACCGGGAGCCGGGTCTCAATCCGGCCTCGTGGAAGTACGGGCTCGGCTGGATGGGCGGCACGCCCACGCAGAAGCAGACGCGTCAGACCTTTGTCGTAACTGGAAATACCGCGTGGGCGATCGATGGCAACGGGCCGCCGGTTGCTGCGACAACTGAAGACGCGGAGCGCTGGCAGTTGGATATCTGGCTGAATCCCCCCGGCTTCCTCAAGGCAGCCCGTATGCCGGGCGCAAACCCCAAGGCCTTCTGGCGTTGGGAGCAGATCGAGATGGGGCGCGACGGCAACGTCGTCAATCTCACGAAGATGCACGTCGTGTCGATCACGATACTCGGTAGATACCGTGTGGATGCGACGATCAATCCACAGAACCAGATCCAACGTATCCACGTGATGGTGCACTCGCCCGTGCTCGGGGACTTCAACATCGAGCAGGAATCCACGAACCAGCAGCAGTTCGGCAACGTGAAGTGGCCGACCAATTGGCATTCGCATCAGGGCTGGGACGACAACTACCAGTTTGCGAGCGAAAGCACGGGTCACAACGCTTACGGTGGTGTGTTCGCCGACGTACAGCCCCATGTCTGCCCGGCGTCAGTCCCGATACCTGGCAATCTGCAACCGTCGACGCAGCCTGACCCGGAAATAGTGACCGTCGAGGAGTTGGCTGACGGCGTTTATATGCTGGGCGGCGGGCCTATCAACAGTTACATGGTGGAGTTCGAGGACTGGGTGGCCGTGTTCGAAGCGCCGATCAACGAGAAGCGCAGCCTCGCCGTCATCGAAGAAATTGTAAAGCTCGCTCCGGATAAGCCGATCCGGTGGCTCATCAGCTCACACCCGCACTTCGACCACATTGGTGGACTACGCACGTACCTGCACATTGGGTCCACGATCATCACACAACGAAACAACATCGAGATGTTGAATCGGGATGTGTTGAACTACCGGACGCAAGAAATAGAGCCCGACATCACATCGCTGTGGCCGCCGACTGAGCTGGCCGAGGGCTACAACTGGGAAGCGATCAACGAGAACTTCGTCATTACCGACAACGAGCGCATCCTGCGTGTTTACTACGTGCAGCCCCTGCGCCACGTTTCCGGAATGCTGATGGCGTACCTGCCCGAGGAGAAAATTGCCTTTCAAGCGGATCTCTTCGATACGCACGAACCACCTCCGGCCGAGCCAACGCCCGAGATGCGCAGCTTTTTCAACCAGATTCAACGGATGTCGCTGGATATAGACACGATCGCGCCGACGCATGGCCAGCCCGTGCCTTATTCGGAGTTTGTCGAAGCTATGGGCGACGATGCCCGGCTTTGTGAGACCGTGATCTCTGGTGGAGCCGTTGGAATGGTGCCTTGTGGCACCCTAGAGTAGTCGTAGCCGGGCCCTGCGATTGCATCGGTGTGTGGCGGGACGGTCCACGTCCGCCCGCCATGCCGCGTCCACCTCCGGGTCGCCTTGGCGGGTGCATCGCTATGACGTCGTTGTGAATCTGGCGGGGCATCGCCGGCCCTGATAGTCTGCCAGGCGTGAATTCGGAAACGCCCGTTCGGGCGGGTGAGCGTATGCGAAGGCTGGACGGATTTGTCCTCGTAGTCGGTTTTCTCGTGCTCGCGTCGGGAACGGCGGTCGGTCATCACAGTCCGTCGCGCTTCGATATGTCGCGCGTCGTGACGCTCGAGGGCACGATCGCGCGCTACGACTTCACGAATCCTCATGTCTATATTTATCTCGACGTTCCGGGCGTCAACGGTGAGACCGTGACCTGGGAGCTCGAAGCGTCGTCCACACCGAATCTCGTGCGGCGTGGTTGGGGTCCGAACTCCGTGAAGATTGGAGAGCAGGTCAGCGTGCACGTCAATCCGCCGCGCGTTGCCGGTCAGTTCACGGCACGCGCCCAATCCGTCAAGTGGGCGGACGGCCGCATGCTTGCGGTCAGAGGCGAGGGCAGCGTCGTCGGTCCGGCTGACGCTGATGCAAGCTCGGCGTCCCTCGCCGGAACCTGGCTCGGCCGTTACGGTCTCGCGCAGGTCGGCACGAATCTCGCGTCTTGGCCGTTAACGCCCAAAGGCAGAGCGGCGCAGGCGAGCTACGATGGGACGCAAAACCCGCACATCGATTGCATTCCGGTTGCCGCACCATCGATCATGCTTTACTCGAACATCTACAATGTCGATGTTGCCCAAGATCGCGTGACTGTTGATGTCGAATGGATGAACGTGCGCCGCGTCATTTGGCTCGATGGTCGAGTGCACCCCGATCCCGCCGAGCGCACGAATCAGGGACACTCCGTCGGCCATTGGGAGGACGATGTGCTCGTCGTTGATACGCGTAATTTTACGGATAACGGCGCGGGCAACGCGTTCGAGATCCCCTCAGGCGCCTCGAAGCATGTTACCGAGCGCATCAGACTCAGCAGCGACGGCAAGCGAGTCGAATATGCGTTCGTGCTCGAAGATCCAGAATTTCTCGCCGAGCCCGTGCGCGGTGAGGGTGTTTGGGATTTCCGCCCGGACCTCGTAGCGCTGCCGAACCAGTGCGATCCGGAGATCGCGCGGCGTTTCCTGTCTGACCGTCAATAACTCGCAGGTAGATTAATGGTCATATTCATCGCCGCGGTCTCCGTGGCTCTGGTCGTATCTTTTTTCTGCTCGATCTTCGAGTCCGTGCTGCTGTCGATCGGCCACGCTCAGGTCGAGTCGCTCGTGCGTGAGGGGAAGCGCTCGGGCCATCTGCTACGAGACTTCAAACGCCGTATAGACGTGCCTATCGCAGCGATTCTCATCATCAACACGATCGCGCACACGATCGGCGCGGCTGTCGCCGGAGCGAGTTACGCGAATGTCTTCAGCAACGATTCTCTCTGGCTGTTTTCGATCATATTTACGGTGGCGGTATTGCTGTTCACAGAGATTATTCCGAAAACGCTCGGCGTCACGCATGCGCTCAGGCTTGCCGGCCCCGTTGCACATGGAATCAAGGCGCTGACCGTGGCGCTCGGGCCGCTCGTGAAATTATCCGAGAAGATTTCCTCGTCGATTCGCGGCGGGCTCGAGGTGCCCGTGACTTCAATCGAGGAGATACGGCTGCTTGCGGCCCTCGGCCGGGCGGAAGGCCTCGTCGGTGCGCGCACAGCGGGCATCATTGTCGGCGCAACGCACCTAGGACAACTCAAGGCAGGGGACGTCATGTTGCCGCGACAACGCGTCGTGTTCTTATCGAATGAGGACGGTCGCGAGGAGATCATCAGTAAGATGCAGGAATCCGGTTACAGCCGGTTTCCGTTCTCGCCGACGCGAGAGCTCGACGATACGACAGGCATCGTTCTGGCGCGCCAACTCCTGTTCCATCTGCACGAGCATCCGCAGGGCGCTATCGATTGGAGCTCGATCGTCAAGGAGCCGCTCGTCGTTCCGGCGACAAAGCCCGCTAATGAGTTGCTTCGCACCTTTCGTGAGGCCGCACGGCACATGGCAGTCGTTGTAGACGAGTATGGTGGCGTCGAGGGTATCGTGACGCTCGAGGATGTGCTCGAAGAGATCGTTGGCGATATCGTCGACGAGAGCGATCGTCCGAAGCCCGATATCTGGCGACAGAGTGATGGCTCCTTGCACGTACTCGCGAGCGTTGATCTTCGGCGTGTCTGCAGCGCGCTGGCGATTCCGTGGATGCCAGAGTCTGAAATCACGAGTATCGGCGGGTATATCGCCGAGCAGCTCGGCCACGTGCCCGAGGTCGGTGACTCGGTCCTGTGGCGTGAATACGACCTAAGCGTGCTGGCCGCTAACCCCAGACAGGCAGAGCTCATCGAAGTACGCCCGCGCGCGACCGATGCAGACGAGATCTCTTGATCTCTCCACGCGCTGCGCTCACACTCGGCGGATTGCCGTCTCGGAGGTAAATGGTTGATGCGAATACTTCTTTCGAGCGTTATTTTTTCACTAAGCGCCAGCTCGACGCTTGCACAGGTACCTAGCACGGTCGCTGCCGAAGGCGGTGACATTGTCATCACACCGATTCTTCATTCGAGTGCTCAAGTGGAGCATGCGGGACGGGTGATTCATATCGATCCCTGGAGCGTAGGCGATTTGTCGCAGGCGAAGTTGGCCGATCTGATCCTCGTGACCGACGATCCGGGCCATCACCTCGATCCCGACGCGATCGCTCAGCTACGCAAGCCGGGCGCACCGGTTTTAGTCACCGCGAAGGCTCACGCGCGTTTTCCTGACAGCACGGTTGTGTCCAACGGTCAACGCGGTGTCTTCGCCGGTATTTCCGTCGAGGTCGTGCCGGCCTACGACATGACTCCGGGCGAGCCCTACCACCCGGAAGGGGAGGCGAATGGTTATGTGATCACGCTCGGGGGTACGCGGCTATTTTTTGCGGGCGTGGGGCAGTGCGTTCCCGAGATTCGTGCATTGCAGGATATCGACGTTGCCGTTATGCCGATGAATCTACCGGTGGATCGGATGCGCCCGATTCCGGTCGCGGAGTGCCTCAAGACGTTCAATCCGAAGATCGTCTATCTGAATCACTACGACAACCCGCATTCACGTTGGCTCACGGATTCGAGCGTGAATCCGCCGCCCGACGTCGAGTTCACGGCTGCCTCGATCCGCGCGCTCGCGGAGGCGCTCGACGGAACCGGTATCGAGCTTCGCGATGTCGGCTGGTACCCGCCGTATCCGCGCTGAGCGGAGTAGACCGCTAACGCACCGACACCGTCTGAATTTGAGGATCTGCAGGGTCTAACACACAGCCGTTAGTCGATATCAGATATCGGATTCGCTGTCCCTCGTCATCGAGGAAGTGCAGCGATTGTTGAAACTGTATCGGCGGAGGTGACCCTGCAGGCACTGTCGCCTCCGATATATAAAGGCGAGCCCTGTTGCTGTTCAGATAGATTCCGGCGAACGTTCGCGATCCATCGGTATTGGTCACTTGGAGCATGTGTCCTTCGACACGGTCGAGATGTGACCAGGCATCCCACGTAATTTCTCCGCCTCTCTGGCGAATCTCTCTCGCGGCGCGAGCCACGGATGCTCGCTGATCATAGATCCAGTTGCTTGGGCCACTTGCGGCCGAAGTTTTTTCCATATCCAGAAGAATCTGCTGGGCATCGGTGAAATCGACGACGCTGACGCTATAGCGGCTCGCCCCAACTTCTACGGTATATCGTCGTCCGGGATAAACTGCGTTGAAGTCGGAGTCGAACGTAAACGCCTCGATCTCCGGCTCAGTCGGGAAATTCACACCGAAATATTCTCCAGCGTCGGAGTACTCGATCCAATTTTGCGCGAAGGATGATACTGAGAACGACATGGACAACGTGACAAGAAACAGAAGACTCGTATTGCGCATTTTCGTTCTCTCTTTAGGTGCTAGGGGGCATCCGGGCGTCGATTATTCTCGCCCGACAAATCGACATAACTGAAGTTCTGATAGGGACCAAGCGAAATATCCGAAACGTTTCTACCCGAATAATGCCTCCCGAGATAGAGCGGATTGTCTAACGTGTACTCGCGGTTCAACGTACGACCTGACTCATCGTATCGAAGGTGCTCCACAATGCGCGCCTGATCGCCGATCACGATTGCGGATCGGGGAAGCAGCACGCGCTAGTTGTCGTTGGTGTCGCGAATGTTAGAACCGGTGCCGCGCGCGTAATAGACGCCATCGATTTCCATGCCCATAAACTCCCCAGCTCGTTGCGATTGATCCCGCGGAGGATGAGCAATGATCTTGACGCGATTGCCGACCTTGAGAATCTGCGGCGAGATTCCCGATGCCACCATGGCTGCTGGTCCGGAACCTTCGAAACCCCAGCTCTCCGTGCCACCGTCGGCAGTGGGCACATCCAGGGTCACCCACATGTGAGGGTTCTTCCACTCGACGTTCGTGACTACGCCTTCCACGGCAATCAACACGTCCACGTCGAACATGGCACGGGAATGATGGGCCGACAAAGGTCCGGTTAGTGACGCGAGCCCGATCAGCATCGTTAGATTACCAACTGTCTTCCACGCCATGGTTTTCTCCTTCAGACTGGCGACTGCGACTCGCCGTTCATGTGCTGCAACAGTGCTCCGAGGCGCTCGAGATATGTCTCAGTCCCGTCCTCCGGTCGGCACAAGGCCTCTTCGATCCGGTCGACCATCCGACGCTTGAAAGTGACCGTCGGGGTCTCCCAGGGGGCGGCGAGCATGTTCGGGTCTTCGACTGTCGCCTGATACTCGAGCGTGTCGGCATCCACGCGACGCCAGCGTTCGACGACGTGCATTGCTGGGGAGGTCGGCCACACGCCCGTGCTCGAGGCCATTGGCCGATCCGCCGCACCTGCGAGCCAGGCCTCGCCGTTGAACGAAATCACGTTGACCACGAGCGTGTCGCCGTCCCAATGCGCCGTCGAGTCGCCCATGTAGGTGGGATACAAGTACTGGGCGTCCGTGTGCGGCCTGCCGGTCGTTGGAATGCTCCGTACGGAGGGATAGGCCTCGGTCAGGACGAATGCGAATCCTGGTTTCTGGAATATTTGGATAGGGCGCCCGAGCATTACAGCGCGCGGAAAGGCGGGCGGCGCACAGCGCAACGTTGGGTCATCGCCTGCCGACAGCGCCTGAATTCGCGCCCGTGCCTCGGCCGTATACAGGCGTTCTAGCGTCGCTAGATCAAACGTATCCTGCCCCGGACGTGCGCCGCGGGCTTCGCTCTTCCAAACGCCTGAGAGGTCCGGTTCTCCCCACGTTGTCTGCGCCGCGAACGAATCGAGATCTGCAGACACGCTGTCGGCTATTCCTTCCTCGTCTACTGCGACTCGCTGCCAGAGCAGCGCACCAGCTACCGCTACGGCTAAGACGGCTGCGACCTGGATCGCGCGGCCGCTCATCGAGTACCCTCCTGTGACGCGGGTTCATCGCTTGCTTCAGCCGCCGACGCATTTTGTGCATTACGAGCGGCGAATTCTTTGTGTCGCGCTTCGAGGTCGGGATCGGGGAAGCATATCGACTCCTGAAGCGTGTCGTAGGACAGGATGCCCCGGCGGATAACCGCTCCGGTCCACGGCGCCGTCAGCATTTTCGAGTCTTCAACGACCGCGTTGTATTCGATGACGTCCCCATCCAGCCGACTCCAGCGCTCGACTATCCGCAACGCGTCGGACGAGGTTTGCGGCGGTCTATCCGGGGGCTGGGCCGGGCCGAGCCAGGGTCTGCCGTTGAAGTTCGTTACCTCGACGACGAGCGTGTCGCCCTCCCAGTGGCCGACCGACGAGCCCTGAAACGATGGCTCATGGGGTGTGCTCGGTTGGGGATCGTTCTCGTCGACGATCGGGATG
>JAOTTJ010000487.1 GCA_029864465.1 Gammaproteobacteria bacterium
GCGACTCGTGTGCATGCTCTGGGACGAGCAATCGGCGCGCGACAATGTGGTCGTTGCCGAGCACCCACTCTGTGGCATAGGTCGCGGTCAGGCGGCGCACGCGTGGCCAACGGTTGCGCAGCCTGACGTGGATGAACTTCACTGAGTAATCCGGATCGACGAACTGAGTGACGATCTGTTCCAGACCATCCGAATTGTGCTCGATACGAGTGTAGCCTGGTCCATGCCGTACTAGATAACGCGAGCTATTCCGCCTCGGCCCGCCGCACGGGCTCCAAACATTGCCCGTCTCTTCGTCTCGTACGTACAAGCCTTCGCCGGCTCCATCGGTGACTGGGTCATTGCGCCAAGGCGTTAGTCGGTACTCGCTGCTGTTCTTGAACCAAGTGAACGTTCCGCCAGCTTCCGTCACGAGTGCGCCAAAAGATGGATTCGCGAGCACGTTGCTCCAAGGGCTGGGTGTGCTGAGATCCTGATCGACGGCAATGACATACTCCCTGCCATCCGCGGAGAAGCCGCCGATCCCGTTATCGAACAACAGATCCTTCGGTCTGGCTACAACCTCTATTTCGGAAGACGTCAGGGGTGACGACGGCTGCGCAATGAATGGTGGTAGCTGCTTTGATCGTTCACTTAGGGCCCGCAACTGCTCGCCGTACGGCCCATTTGCGCGGTCCAAGTAAACGCGAGCAGAGGAAATCAAGTGCTGGCGCTCGATCGGGTCCAGGTGACGGCCCGCGAGTATCTGTAGCAATCCCCGAGGCGAGAATTCAGTCCCTAATGACCGCTGTTCCGCGATACTCTGCAGGCGGTCACTTACGGGTTGGTAATAGCCGCCGCGACTATCATCCATGAGCAGGAGATCCACGACGATACCACAACTATTCCAAAACCGCTGAGCGTTGACTAGTCGTGTAGCCATGATTAGGTCGTCTTCGTTTTCGATGCGAGCGACTACGATGGGCCGGTCACCAGATATGCCATGGCGCCAAAGATAGTCCTGCACAGCGGACGTAGCGGGCAGGTTCTCCGGTCGTTGGAAGTCGCCTTCTCCTGTCCACGTGACTTTGGCCAATAGTGCGAAGGCGCTCTGCACGTCCTCAGAAGATAGATCGAGATCGTGCAACTGGCGCTCGCTGCGAGTCCTTGCTTGCTCGATAGCCCACGTCACACGTCCGAGCGATCTGAAATGTCCGAGTGTCTCGAGAACGGGCCCCTGCCCGTCGCCAACCGCTGTCAGGAACGCGCAGTGGAATGTGGCGTTCGGCTGGATCTCGACCATCAAACTCACCGTGCAGGCGGGGTCGAGCGTGTATCGAAACGGTTCGACGCTCTCTAATTGTCTACCGCGAAACCAGGCTGGATCTGACGTCGTGCGCAGTCGGCCGAGAAACCGACGTCGATCCGTTTCATAGTAAACACGTATGTCCGAGGCAGGATCGGCAACGACCGCCTGCGCAAGATGCAGTGCGTGCTCGTCCGGACTACGTGCCCGGCGCCGAAACAGGAGCGCATCGTTGGCGGCTGAGTATCCGCTTTCTATGAAGAGCTTGCTGAAACGAGGATGGCGCTGATAGTCGCGAGTCTTGCCGAGCAAGATTTCACTATAGGTTGCGATCTGCATACGCAGAAGCTTCCCCGACTCATTGGTCAAGCTCACGCGCCGAATCTCGAGGTCGACGTGCGGCGCAACCGCAATCTCCAAGCGCGTGAGCAAATCCTTGCTGTGGCGAGTAAATTCAGCAATATGCGGACCGAAGCGTGGGCTCGGCGCTTCAGAGCGATTTGTCTGCGCGCCGATCGACCGGAGTTCGCCCGTATCGATGTTCTTGAAATAGAGCAGCGAGCCGCCGATGGATCCGTCGATCTGGGGTTGCCAGCGAACGACACCGTTGCCGTTCCATTCACTGCCGCCACCCCCGTCGCTCGTGACTGTCACCGAAAGGTGCCCGTTGGAGAGTACCGTCAGAGCCTTTTGTCTCGCCGGAATCGGCCATGCCTCGATATTTCTCTGGGGCTCGGCGGGTTCGCGGAACTCGATGGGTACGCGGTTGAGCACGTCAGTTCTTGC
>JAOTTJ010000131.1 GCA_029864465.1 Gammaproteobacteria bacterium
GGCCTGAGTCTCGAGGAGGCCCAGGCGACCGTGCTCATGGCGGAATACGCGGATTGGCAGCAATACGATGTCTGGCGTGCTATGAACGTCCAGGGCGCGTACGAGCAGCTGGCCCAGCAGTAGTTGGATCGGCCGCCCGCCGCGGAGGCATTGGAGCCGACTTGCGCTTGCGGCCGAACACAGACATTCGTTAATAATTGAGGAGTCTAAGAACATGAAAATGACCAAGCTCATCGTAGCTACGGCGCTCACCATACTGATCGGGTCTACCGGCCTGGCTCAGGACGGCCCGTTGACGGGGCCGCTATTGGAGGACGAGGAAACGTTCCTGCTGACCGTGTACCTGAAGCACGACCAGACGATGAATATCTCCGAGATCAACGAGCTCGCCGCGCGCAATCGTCTCAATGAAATCTTCCCGCCGGAGGGCGTAGAGATCGTCGATCACTACGTGTTCATGGGGATAGGCCAGGTCATCGTGCTACGCGTACCGCCCAATCGGTTGAGGATGGTCAACATCGCGCTCGAACAGGGTGCCTGGGGCGCCTATCAGACCGAGTTCTACGTCACGTACGACCTGGCCGCTGCGAGAATCTACCAGCAGGAATCCGGGCAATAGATTGGCCGTTTGGCTAAGAGTCACCGGGTCGCCGCCGGGCCGTGCATCGCTGGCTCCTGCGGGTCGAGGCAATTCGTTGACAGTCAGGAGTCTCGTTGGCGTATATTTCCAGCTTACATCGGGGGGCTGCTACGCGAGTACGTTGCTGCAGGTATAGCGACTCACGTCATCGTCCAACAAAGGGTTACCGAAATGATCATTCGTAGAGGTTTTCTTCTCGGTCTGCTGGGCCTCCCCGTCGTGAGTTCCGCCCATCATGCGATTGCCGGAAACTACGACACGAACAACGTGATCGAGGTCGAAGGCGAAGTTACGGGGCTCCTCTGGAGGAACCCGCACGTGCAGGTTTCGATGACAGTGATTGGCGAGGATGGGAATCCGCAACAATGGGAAATGGCAACGACGTCGCTGAGCAACATACGGCGTTGGCAAATCGAGCCTAATTTCATCGAGGTCGGCGACACGATTCGCGTCGCCGGCAACCCTGCGATTCGTACCGAACATGGCCTCTATATCAGCCACGTACTGACTGATGATCAGCAGGAAGTGCTGTTGGCGCCCAATTTGGACTCACGCTGGACAGACCGGATCATCCAGGCGGCTGAAAGCAGACGCCTCGGTATCGGTGATCCTTCCGCGCCGGAGTTGGGGATTTTTCGCGTCTGGAGCCACCCGGATGGCACGCCTACGCTCATCCCGCGAAATATCGGCCAGACGGCCACTGGTCGGGCGAACCTGACCGAGGCGGCGTTACAGGCATCGGACTCGTTCGTCTGGGCGCGAGACAACCCGCTGCAGGACTGTGCCCTGAAAGGTATGCCGCTGATCATGCATGCGCCGTATCCCGCCCAGTTTCTTCGTGATGGGGAGGACATTCTCTGGCACCAGGAGGAGTACGACACCATTCGGAGAATCCATATGGCGCCCGACGCGAGCGCCGATGGCCAGCCGGACTCCCTCTATGGCTATTCGATTGGGCGTTGGGAGGATGAACGTACGCTCGTGGTCACGACGACGAACATGAATTGGGGTCACCTGAACGGCTCGGGCGTTCCTCTGAGCACGTCCGCAACGGCGGTCGAACGGTTCATGGTCACTCCGCAAGGCGATCGACTGAACTATACGATGACGGTGACAGATCCGGTAAACCTGATCGAGCCGATGACGTTCACGAGGTACTGGGTCTATTTCCCGGACGCGCAGGTCGAAGCTTACGACTGTTTGCTCGAAGCCGAGGACTAAATGATCCGAGCCCTGATACTAGGGTTGTGCACGTCTGCCGTTTGGTTCTTGGCTGCCTCGACCGCGGCGCGAGCTCATCACAGTTTCGCCGCGACCTTCGAAGCTGAAACGGTCAGCGAGTTGGAGGGCGAGGTGATGAGCGTCGCATGGCGAAATCCGCATGTGCTGTTCACGCTCAGGGCAACCGGCGCAGACGGTCAGGAGGTCCTTTATCAGATTGAGAGCCACTCATTACTGCTGAGGCTCGAGGAGTACGACACCGTTCGCACGATCCATATGAATGAAACCGCTGCGCCTGCCGATTACCCATCGTCCGATCTCGGGTATTCGACCGGGCGTTGGGAAGGCAACACGCTCGTCGTCAGAACGACCAACATCAGCTGGCGTTTCTTCGATAGCGTGGGCATTCCCCTGAGCGAGGCGGTGGAGATAGAAGAACGCTTCACGCCGTCCGATGACGGTTCGGAGCTGGACTTGGTCATGACCGTAACGGATCCTGCGACGTTCACCGCGCCTGTCGAGGTCGGGAAGACCTGGTTGGCGATCTCTGGCGTGCGGGTCGAGCCCTATGACTGCATAAATTAGACTGAGGCTGATGCGCGGCGGGACCGCTCCGTGACTTCGGAGGGCGTGCTTGGGTACTGTTAGACTGCTGTATTGAACGGGGGAGCTCAGAGAGCTGTCGAGTACAAGAATTAAAGGGGGCACCCATGATCGTTCGGCACCATCACACGAATTCGCGAGCGCGAGCATTGCTCGGTCTGTTGCTCGCCTATATCGTCGTTGGCTGGCCGCAGCCGGCTGACTCTCATCATTCGTTTGTCACACGAACGACGCCGGACGGTGACGACGCTATCGAGGTGATCGAAGGCTCCGTCAGAATTTTTAAAATTCTCAATCCGCATGGCGCGCTCGTCATCGACACAGTCGACGCTGCAGGCAACACGGAGGGCTGGCTGCTCGAGCTCAGCCCGGCGGCGCAGCTCGCGCGCGAGGGCTGGACCGAGGACATGGTCGGGCCGGGGGATCTGGTCACGGTTTCGATATTCCCATCCGTTACGGCAAACCGTGCGCGACTGCGTGCTTTGTTGATCCATGGAAAAGCCGACAGCGAGCCGGGCCGTTTGTTCGTGTCCTACGGTATCCGCGGCGATACGCCCATCATGCAGCGTTTGCGGGAGCGCTTACCCGTCTGCGGAACGATCGAGGCGAGCTATCAAAGAACCGAGTGCTTCTTGATAGACGACGATGCCGCCGGTGCGCTCGCGCAGGAGTTCCCCGGGCCGATGGGCTATGTGATGCCATGAGCGAGCTCGGTGGGCCGAGCTCTGCGACGGAGCGGAGAAGAGGAATGAAGATTCGCGTGTTGCTGACGAGTACATTGATTGTTGGCGGCCTACCGGCCGTTGGCACGCCACAGACCGCAGAGTCCCAGCCGAGTTTTTTCGGCGTCTATGCTGCGCCCATCTTCGACGATGGCGTACCGCCGCTACACGAGCCGGACGTCATTCCATTCACTGAAGAGGGGCGACGAGTATCCGAGGCCTACAACCCCGGTCGCGACGATCCCGGGATGATCGACGATTGCGCGCCGGATCCCGTGCCTTCCGTCGTCTGGTCGGGTCCGCCGATCGAGATTCTCGAGGAGCCGGGGCGCATCGTCATCCGCTATGAGCGCGCCAATGTCGTCCGATCGATCGATCTGGCCGGGACACCGCCGCCGGCCGACCAGCCGCATACGTATCTCGGGTACTCGATAGGACGATGGGAAGGCGACGTGCTGATTATCGAGACGACGCATATGTCCGGCGGTGCGATCAGCGAAGGATCTCGTCCGCTGAGTCGAGACGGCCGGATCACGGAGCGTTACTGGCGAGAGCCGGGCGAGAGCGATCTGCAGCTCGAGGTCGAGATCTACGATCCGGCCTACTACACCGAGGCGTTCACGATGTCGCGGTCATATGTCTGGGCGCCGGACGAGCAGCTCCAGGACTGGGGCTGTGTAGATTTCGGTCCTAAGGATACGCCGCCAGACATCGACGAGCTCGTACGTATGCTCGAAGAGCTATAGCACTCGGCAGAGCGGCGGCTTGTGCCGCGCTCCTAGGACGTAGAATTGAGAGAGACACGATTGCGGGAGTACAAAATGTCATTGCTTCGTAAAACAGATGGACATTGGGGACTTCAAGTCGCTGCGGTCGTCGTGCTGGCCGTTTCGAGCTGGCCTGCCTGGAGCCATCATTCACATGGCAACTATCTGACGACGGAGTACACAAACTTGCAGGGAACCGTGCGCGAGTTCCATTGGATGAATCCGCATACGTGGATCTATCTCGACGTCATGGGTGACGACGGTCAGACAACGCTGTGGGTGTTGGAAGGCGCGAGTCCCGCCGAGCTCCTGCGCGACGGTTGGGCGCGTGACGACGTCAACGTTGGCGACAACATTTCCGTCAGGTGCCACCAGCTCAGAGACCGCTCGAACGGATGCCTGCTCGGGTTCTTGACGCCTGAGGGCGGCGTCGAAAAAGAGTGGGATTAGGCGGGGCAGGAAGGGGATTCATCATGCGTTATTTCAGGGCTCTAGCGGTAGTCGTTACGCTGGCGTTCGCCGGTGCTGTGTCTGCGCAGGGGTGGGTCGAGTATCTCGATCGCGAACGTTTCTTTGCCGTCAACCTACCGAGCGAGCCGCAGGTCGAGGATATCCAGTACACATCCGCGCATGACGCCGTCTTCCCGGCGCGCGTCTACTCGGTCCAGGACGGAGAGCGGAGTTATTCTGTCACGATCGTCGACTACAGGGACGCACAACGCGTCCACGCCGAGCGGCCCGATGGCACTGAAGCCTCGCGGAATGAATGGATCAAAGACATACGCGCTTCAGTCGCGCACGAGGCTTGGAATTTTCGCAAGCGTGGCGGTGAGGTGACGTACGATGCGTGGTCCGACATCGAGCGTGTCGAGGGGCATCAGATTCAGATTACCAATCCGGACCAATCCCGCACGTACGCTGGCATCTATCTGAACGACAGCCGCCTCTACGTGCTCGAGGCCAACGTTCCGGCGGGCTGGCCGCCACCGATACAGTTCCAACAGTCACTGCGTTTTTTCGATGAGGAAGGCGTGCGCGTTCGTTACGACCTCGACCCGAACGGCAACAAGACGCGAATTCCGGGCTCCTACGAGTTCGAACGCGAGCACAGCGACGCGGAGGTCATCGATCTCAGCTCGCTCGGTTCGCGTTAGCGCGCGGCACGGCGTAACCAGTGGGCTCAGAGTAAATTTAGATTTGCTCTGACGCCGATTCTCGCGGGAGGACACCGGCGCGGCCCGCGCCGCGCCGGCTCTGTCATTACTGCCCGACGGGCGTGAAGCTGTATTTCTGACCTGCGATCGTGGCCTGATACATCAAACCGCCGGTCGCTATCGTGAAGATACGCATGCCCATTTGATACGCGCCGGCGGCGGCGGCCTGGCCTGTGCCAGAGGCGCCGGCGGAGGCCTGACTACCTGCTGTGCCTGACGAGGCCTGCGCACCCGCGGTGACCGCAACGGCCGATGCCGCGGCATCGAACTCGAAGTTGCCCTGCGTGAACTGGTTATACGCGGCCTCGTTCTGGAAGAAGATGATCTGCCGGTAAGCCTGGCCGCCGAGCTGAAAACCGATCGAGATGTCGATGAGTCGGCTGAAGCCCGTGACCTGGCCGCCGACGTAGACCTGACCGCGTCCCGTCGCGCCGCCGATACCGATGCCGCCACGGCCGATCGTGCGCCAGACGGCGTAGCCGTAGGCCGTATTGAAATACGGTGCTACCTGAGGGATCTGGCGAAACTGTTCGATTGTCGGAGAAAAATCCTGGACTTCCTGTGGTAACGCCATGGGTGACGCTGCGAGCAATGCGGCTGCGAGCAAACCTCGTCGTGAAATCATCGTGTGCCTCCTTTGCGGGGCTGAGTACGTTGCCGAATTATGCAAAAACCGTAAGGTCAGTTTAAAGCAACGCCGCTCAGAATCCAGCGTCTCGCTGTCGCCGTTCAGCGACAAACTTGCTCAATTTCTACTACGCCCCGACGGCTCACGGATCAGCTGGCGCAGCAAAAGCGGGAACCGTCGTGTTTTCCCGCTCTCGAGAACGACTCGACATAAGGCGCTTCGTCGTAGGCAATTAACCACATGTCCCAAAAATGTGAGTAGCGTCCCGCTTTCTACGGAGGATCAACGCGTACGATTCGCGTTGATCAACTCAGTGGGAGAGTGGAGATGCGATTCAAGATTGTCGGAGTGCTTGCGAGCACGCTACTCGTGCCTGGCATAGCGATGGCCGAGTTCAAGTATACGAACGTCGAGTTCAGTTTCATCGATGTCGATTTCGATGCGGGTCCTGTTAGTGTCGACGGTGACGGCTACCGGTTCAGCGGTATGTATCTGATGAATAGCAACGCCTTCCTCCATGGTAAGTGGGAGGAGCATGACTATGGCTTTGGTATCGACGGTACAGTGATGGAGTTCGGTGCCGGCTATCGTCACGGTCTGTCGAGCACCCTCGACCTCATCGCGACAGCATCCTACGTGAACGCCGAGCTCGGTGCTGGCGGTTTCGGTAGTGTCGATGATGACGGGCTCGGTCTCGGCGGCGGCGTCAGAGCGCAGATCGCTCCGGCTTTCCAGGTCGAAGCGTTGCTGAACTACGTCAATATGGATAACGGCGGAAGCGATACGGGTGTGGACCTGCTTGGCCGATATTACTTCAATGACCGATATGCTTTGACGGTCGCGACGACCTTCGACGATAACGTCGACACGTTGAGTCTGGGCTTCAGAGCGGAATTCTAGAAACAGGCGTTCTGCGTCTACACGCGATAGACGGCGGTCACGCCGCCGTCTATCGTTTTTTTTTGCCGATTGATCTTCGCGCCTAGGCTCGGCTCGCCCGAGCCGCGCCCGAACGACGTGCGGCAGCCGATCTTGGCGTACGCGCCGGAATCTCGGTAGCATCTCCTGCATACTTGAACCAACCACGACGAACGTAGTCATTCGAGTCATGGGGATGCGAGTCTCGAATCTTCTTTGGCTTCTCTTGTTGCTTGCCGCACACAGCGTAGGTGCGCAGCAGCCGCCTACTGCCGCGAGCGATCCGCTTGCCTTGCAGCGGAATGAATTTCGAGCCGCGTTCGAGCACGCACGCGCGGGCGGCGTATCGGCGACGCCGGACCCCGAGAGTCTGCGAGTGCATCCTCTCTATGGCTACCTGCAAGCGGAGAGGCTGGCCGTTCGGCTAGCCGGTGCGATCGATTCCTCCACAGCAGCTGATGCCGACGCGGCGCGATTCCTCGACGCGCACGACGGCGAGCCTGTCACTTGGCCGTTACGGCATGCATGGCTGATGAGCCTCGCGCGGCGCGAACGGTGGGAGGCGTTTCTCGAGCGCTACCGCGCAGACTTTTCCGACGAGGCGCTGCACTGCCAATACCTTACCGCGCGCATCGCGCTAGAGCGGCTCGAAGGCATCGCACCGCTCATCATCGAACGCTGGCTCACGGCTCGCCAGCTGCCGAGCGAGTGCGAGCCCGTATTCCAGTGGTTGCGATCCGAAGCGGCGCTGACTGACCAGCATATCGAGCGGCGCGTCCAGCTGCTGCTCGAGAACGGCCAAGCCTCGTTTGCACGAGTGATCGCACGGCGCTTGCCCGAGGACCGCGCGGCGCCGCTCCTGTATTGGGCCGATCTCATCGAGCGGCCTGCCGAGGGGCTCGCAGCGCATCTCGCAGCGCCGGTTCATGCGATTGGCTCGGAGGTGCTGCTCGATGTGTGGGCACGGCTGTCGCGCGACGACCCCGAGGCTGCCCTGAACCTCTACGCGTCCTTACGCGCGGCGACGGGGCCGAACGAGGCGCAGGCGAGTGCCTATGCACTGGCGCTGGCATTGGGATTGGCTTGGGACAGGCGCGGAGAGGCGCTCGATTTCTTCGATCTCGTCGCAGCTGAGGATATGGATGACTATGCGCTCGGATGGCGAGCGCGGGCGGCTCTGTGGGCCGGCGATTGGGCGCTCGCCGAATCGGCCGTCGCGGCAATGTCCGAGCGAGCACGGATGTCGGCAACTTGGCGGTACTGGGCGGCGCGGATTGCCGAGGTCCGGCACGGGCGCGGGCATGCAAGAGCGGGGTATGAGTCCCTGTT